>NZ_JCAFRS010000007.1:0-257713 GCF_059368435.1 Stenotrophomonas sp. YJH_SMC_54
AAACGTCTGCAAGATGGACAATCATCCTTCCTGCAGGCGCCTTCACAAGATACCTGCGCATACTTTCAAAGATCCGGGGAAGTGGCCTCAGCGCCGTTCCCGTGTGCTGCGAAGTTTCCTTCGTAGCGAGCCGCCCATTATAGCCGGCTTTTCCGCTTCGTCAACACCTTTTTTCAAGGCCGTCTCACCGGGGTGGACGTTGTTGCCGATGCTGCTTCGGCGTTGGACCCGAAGGCCTTTCGTCGTTGCGAGCCGCCTATTATGCCGGACTTTTCGAGTCCGTCAACACCTTCGTTCGATCATCTCGTTCGTCGGTGGTGGCGTTGCTGTTTGCGTGCCGTTTCCGAAGAAGCGGTGCGCTGCAGCAAGGGAGCGAATTCTAGAGATCCTGCAGATTTCGTCAAGCATTTTTTTGCAGGGTGATGACAGAACCAAGGCAACGTCACGCATGGCATACGCTCGAAGATCACTGTGGCGTTGACCGCGCGTTGCGCGGTCAACGCCACAAGGGCTATCAATGCACGGATGCACAGTGGAGAGACGGCAATGAACATGCAGGTGCGGCAAGCGTGGTGGCGCGACCTTTCAGTACCGGCCCTCGTTGCCGGCTTCATTACTGTGCTGGTCGGCTTCGCCAGTTCGGCCGTCATCGTGTTCCAGGCTGCACAAGCTGTCGGTGCCAATCAGGCGCAGATCGCCTCATGGATGTGGGCACTGGGACTGGGCATGGGTGTCACCTGCATCGGGCTGTCACTACGCTATCGGGTACCGGTGGTGACCGCATGGTCGACACCGGGCGCGGCGATGCTGGTGGTCGGTGCCGGCGGCGCATCTCTTTCCGAGGCCACCGGCGCATTCCTGCTCGCTGCGGTTCTGGGCATGCTGGCTGGCTTCTCCGGCATCTTCGCCCGGTTGATGCAACGGGTACCGATGGCGCTGGCCGCCGGCATGCTGGCCGGGGTGCTGCTGCGCTTCGGTCTGGACGTGTTCGTGGCCATGAACACCCAGCTGGTACTGGCGCTGGCCATGTTCGCCACGTGGCTGGCCGGACGCCGCCTGTTCCCGCGCTATGCGGTCATCGCCACCCTGCTGGTCGGCATCGCGATTGCGGCCAGCCGTGGCCTGCTGCACGCACAGCAGGTGCAGCTGCAACTGGCGGTACCGCAATGGGTGACCCCATCCCTGTCCTGGACCGCGGTGGCCGGCATCGCCCTGCCCCTGTTCGTGGTCACCATGGCCTCGCAGAACATTCCGGGCGTGGCGGTGATGCGGGCATCCGGCTACGACGCCCCGGTGTCGCCGCTGATCGGCTGGATCGGTGTGGTCAATACACTACTGGCGCCGTTCGGTGCGTACGCGCTGAACCTGGCGGCAATCACCGCCGCGATCTGCATAGGCCGTGATGCCCATGAGGACCCGGCACGACGCTATACCGCCGCCATGGCGGCAGGTGCCTTCTACATCGTCATCGGGCTGTTCGGTGCCACCGTAGCCGCACTGTTCGCTGCCTTCCCCAAGGAGCTGGTGGCCTGCGTGGCCGGTATCGCGCTGTTCGGCACCATCGCCAACAGCCTGGCCAGTGCGCTGGCGGTAGAGCGGGACCGCGAGGCGGCACTGGTCACCTTCCTGGTCACCGCCTCGGGCGTCTCACTGGCCGGCATCGGCTCGGCGTTCTGGGGCCTGGTGGCCGGTGCGCTGTGCCTGCTGGTGCTGCGGCCCCGTCAGGACCGCTGACCCACCCTACCCGGCCAATGCTGCGCCGACGATGCTCAGCGCCACCGCGATGACGATGGCGATCAGTGTGGCGACCACGCTGGTGCCGCCACGCGCGGTCAGCTCGCTGCGCAGCCGTGCATCATCGTCGCCGGTGACGGCACGGGCCTGGGCGATCAGGCGCTGGCAGTGTGCCAGGTACCAGCTGTTGCCAAAGATGCCGGTGGTGATGCTCAGCGCGAAGGTGATGACCAGCGACAGGCCATCCGGCACATCCAGCCAGGTCTCCACCACGCTGATCAGCAGCAGCAGGCCAGCCCACATCGCCGCCAGGCGGTACATCCTGCGGTACATCATCCAGATCAGCCCGAGCAGGAAGGCCGGCCAATGCCAGGTGCCACTGCCCGTGGCAACGCCCTGATCCAGCCGCCAGCGCTGGCGATAGATCGGGAAGTTGCCGCCGACCACGCTGGCGTACAAGGCCATCTCGCCCTCCAGCCCGGCAGCCGCAGCCCTGTCCGGTGCGGCGGCCGGCGCACGATAGGGATCGGACGGATCGCCGACATCCGGCGCGATGCCCTCAACCGCAGGGGCTGCGTCGATATCCAGGGCCGGAGCCACCTCGACGGGGGTGGAAGCCTGCTCCAGTTCCGCCAACGGCCGCCATGAGGGCATGCCTTCGCACCAGAGCAGGGTGCGCGCCGTAACCGTCCCTTCCTGCTGCAGCTGGCGAAGACCGGCCAGATCCACCGGCCCACTGCTCTGCCTGCCATTGGCGTACCACCATTGTGCTTCCTGCATGTTTTCCGTCCTTGCTACCTGCATCGACAAACTGAAATCGTTGTCCGCGCCTACAGCGCGGTACTGCCCAGGGTCTGCACCAGCTGATGGCGCGCACCCGGCGCAAGCGTAATCTGCTCCGGGCCTGCGTTGGCCACTTCCAGGCATACGTAATCGCGCCAGCCCTCGCCGACATCGGCCATCCTGGCTGCCGCCTCGGCGCCCGGATTCCAGACCACCAGCGTCTGGCTGCCTTCGCTGCGGATCTCGATCCGCCGCTGCAGTACGGGATCATGCAGCACGTAATGGCCGCCGGCACCGGTGTAGATGCGATCGCTGCGACCGGGATCACGTGGATCGCGCAATGACCACGGTCCCTGTTGCAGGCGCAGCTGCGCATAGTCCTCGTACTTGTCCAGGTACTGCAGGCCGTCAAGGCCCTCGACCTCGACCCGCTTGGCATCGCCCACCCGGAAATAGCTGTGCAGGGCCTGGGTGAAGGTCACCGGCGAGGTTCCGGTGTTCTCGGTGACCAGCTGCTGGCGCAGTTGGCGGCCGATGCGCAGCTGCATCTGCAGGCGCAGGCCGCGATTGGCGCCGGGCGCAGGCGCCAACTGCAGCTCGACCTCGCCATCATCACGCTGGCTGGCCTGCAGAAGCTCCCAGCGCGCGGTACGTACCAGGCCATGCGCCGGTACATCGGCACTCTGGCCCTGGCGACCGAACCACGGCCAGCACACCGGGACGCCACCGCGGATGGGCGTGGGCAGCTCGGCGCGCGTGGGCGAAAGCCACAGCAGATCGGGCTGCCCATCGGGAATGAACGACAGCAGCTGGCCGCCGAACACGCTGACGACCGCCGTGGCGTTGGCGGTTCGCACCTGCCAGGCCTCCAGGCCGTGATACAGGCCGGTGCTGATGTCCGGATTCGACTGCATGCGATGACGCTCCTTGAAGACCGCGGCGATGATGTCGCGGTCAACGTGCCGCCGGCAAGGCTTTCTGCCCAGCGGGTGCGATGGCGGTCGCCTCTTCCTGCAGCGTGCGCAGGATGCGCTGGCCTGCGCGGCCGTCCACCTCGCTCCAGCCCAGGCGCTGCTGCTCGGCCTGGATCGCGCGGCGCGTGGCGGTACCGATCATGCCGTCGGCGGCACCGATATCGTGGCCGCGGGCCAGCAGCAGGGTCTGCAGCTGGCGGCGCTCATCGCGGCCCAGGCCCGGGTCATCGGTCGGCCAGGCGGTGGCCAACCCGTTGCCGCCACGCAATTGGTCAGCCAGCGTCGCGATCGCCAGCGCATAGCTTTCGGCGGCGTTGTAGCTGTAGATCGCGTCGTAGTTGCGGAACACCAGCAATGCCGGGCCCTTGTTGCCGGCCGGCAGCAGCAGCGCGGCGCGCGCATCCGCCGGCAGGTTGGCCGGAGCCAACACGCTGCCATCCAGCGCAGTCACGCCCTGCGCACGCCAGTCGGCCAGGGCGCGACGCTGGGTGCGGCCGGCCTGGCTGGCGTTGAAGCCGGCGGGAACACGGACTTCCATGCCCCACGGTTCGCCACTGCGCCAACCGGCACGCTTCAGATAGTTGGCGGTGGAGGCCAGCGCGTCAGGAATGCTGCCGACCAGATCGCGGCGGCCATCGCCATCACCATCGACCGCGATACGGGCGTAGGTGCTGGGCATGAACTGGGTGTGCCCGAAGGCGCCGGCCCAGGAGCCGGTGAGCCCCTGGGCCTGCAGGTCACCGCGATCGATGAGCTTGAGCAGCGCCAGCAGTTCGCCACGGAAGAAAGCCTGGCGGCGGCCGGCACAGGAAAGCGTGGCCAGCGACTGCAGCAGCGGGCGTTTGCCGAATACGCGGCCATAGTCGCTCTCCACCCCCCAGACCGCGACGATGGTGGCCGGATCGACGCCATACTGCGCGGAGACGCGATCAAGCAGATCGCGATGTTGCTGCAGCAGGGCGCGGCCATCAGCCACGCGCTGGCGGTCGACCAGCGCGGCCAGGTAATCCCAGATCGGCGTGGTGAATTCGGGCTGTGCATCGAGCAGGCCGAGCACGCTCGGGTCCGGGGTGAGGCCGGCGGTGATCGCGTTGAAACGGTCGGGACTGATGCCTTGTGTCACAGCGGTGGCCTGCAGGCCCGACAGGCAGCGGCTGAACGCCGGATCGATGTCGCCGGCAGGCGCGGCGGGCGCTGTCGGCGCCGAGGCAAGAGCGGCCGCCAGGCCGAGCGTGGTCAGAATGGGCATGGCGTCCTCCGTGTTGCCGTTGCACGGCCATCTTAGGGGTAGCGGTGCTGCTGAACCTGAAGCGGTACCGGCTGGCCGTCCGCCCTAGATGGCACGCAACAGGCGCAGGCCATAGGCCGGGCCTTCAGCATCCCAGCGCTGCATGACCTGCAGGCCAGCCGGCTGCAGCAGCGCTTCGAAGCTCTCGTCGGTGTACTTGTGGCTGTATTCGACGCGGATCGGTTCGTCGGCCTCGAAATGGAAGGTCCGGCCATCCAGATGGACGTCCTGCGCCCACTGGCTGACCAGGTCGGTTTCAATGCGCAGCCGCGCGGTGCTGTAACGGGCGCGGTGACGGAATCCGTCGAGATCGAAGTCGCTGCCGATCTCGCGATTGAGCCGGGCCAGCAGGTTGAGGGTGAATGCGGCGGTGACGCCCTGCGCATCGTTGTAGGCTGCTTCGATAAGCGCCGGATTCTTGTGCAGGTCGATGCCGACCAGAGCCAGGCCGTCGCGGCCCATCGTCTGGCGCATCGCGCGCAGCAGCGCGACCGCGTCTTCGCCTTCAAAGTTGCCCAGCGTGGAACCGGGGAAGAACAGCAGCCGTCGCGCGGGTTCGCGTTCGGGCATGGGTACGGCGACGGGACGGGTAAAGTCGGCACAGACCGGCAGCATCTCCACCTCGGGCAGCGCCGGGGCCAGGTGGTCGATGCTGGACAGCAGCGCGGCACGCGAGATTTCAATGGGCGTGTAGGCCACCGGGTCGTGCAGGGCGGCCAGCAGCAACGCGGTCTTGCGGCCACTGCCGCTGCCCAGTTCCACCACGTGCAGGTGCGGCCCGACGCTTCGGGCGATGTCCGGCAGTACCCGTGAAAGCAGGGCCAGCTCGGTGCGCGTGGGGTAGTACTCGGCGGTCTGCGTGATCTGCTCGAACAGGCGCGAGCCGCGCGCATCGTAGAAGTACTTGGACGGCAGCTGGCGCGGCGTGCGCGACAACCCGGCCACCACGTCGGTGAGGATCTGCTGGCGGCTGGGGGTGAGATCGGTCAGCGCCTGCAGTGCGTCGTGCACCGTACTCATGCGAGGTCCCTGGCCAGGCGCAGCCCGGAGAACTGCCAACGCGCCGGGGGCATGAAGAAGTTGCGGTAGCTGGCACGCACGTGGCCACGCGGCGTGGCGCAGCTGCCACCGCGCAGCACCCATTGCCCGCACATGAACTTGCCGTTGTATTCACCGAGGTTGCCGGCGAAAGGGCGGAAGCCCGGGTAGGCGCCATACGCGCTGTGGGTCCATTCCCATACATCGCCGAACAGCTGACGCAGTCCACTGCCCCCTGCAGCCTGCGGGTGCAGCCGATCGTCATCGGCAAAATGACCGCGAGGCGGCAGCGTTGCGGCGGCAGCCTCCCACTCGAACTCGCTGGGCAGGCGCGCACCGGCCCAGCGGGCGCAGGCATCGGCCTCGTAGTAGCTGAGGTGGCAGACCGGCGCATGCGGATCCAGTTCGCGCCAACCGCCCAGGGTGTACTCGCGCTGCAGGGCGTCATCCCAGTACAGCGGGTGCTGCCAGCCCTCGGCTTCGCGCAGCGCCCAGCCTTCGCTGAGCCACCAGCGCGGTTCGCGGTAGCCACCGGCGTCGATGAAGGCGCGGTACTCGGCATTGCTGACGGGGCGCTCGGCCAGTGCGTGCGCGGGGAGCAGCACGCGATGCGCCGGCGATTCGTTGTCGTAGGCGAAGGCGGTGTGCTGCGGCCAGGCTGCGGCGCCGATGGTGACGATGCGCTCGGGCGACTCGATCCAGCCCTGCGCACTGGCAGCGCTGGTTGCAGGCTGCAGGTCCTCGCGGTAGGCCGGCTGCAACGGATTGCACCAGAACGCGTGCTTGATGTCGGTGAGCAGCAGTTCCTGGTGCTGCTGTTCGTGCTGCAGGCCCAACTGCAGGTGCTGCAGTGCCTGCTCATCAAGGTCGCCTGCCGCCAGCCGCGATTGCACCTGTGCATCGACCTGCTGGCGGTAGTCGCGCACCTGCTGCAGCGATGGCCGCGACAGCAGCCCACGCTGCGGCCGGGCATGCGCCGGGCCGAGGCTCTTGTAGTAGCTGTTGAACAGGTAGTCCCAGGCAGGGTCATGCGCCGGTGCGGGTGGGAAGCCGGCCAGCACGAAGCGTTCGAAGAACCAGGTGGTGTGGGCCAGGTGCCATTTGCTCGGGCTGGCATCGGCCATGCTCTGCAGCATGGCATCTTCGGCGCTGAGGGGGGCTGCCAGGTGCATGCTGCGGTTCCGCACACATGCGTACTGGCGGGCGAGATCGCGCTGCGGGGCAGCGACGGCGGTGGCTACGCTGTCCATCCGGGCAGCATCTGCGCAACAGGGTGAGTGCGATGTCATCGTTCGACGTCAACGCGTTCACATGCGTGACCATCCCGCATTCAAGAAGCCGGTGCGAACGCCGCTAACGGCAATGCTGCGGCCGCGTCGTCACCGCGCTGGAATTCCTGCTTGCCCCTGCATCCGCTCCGACAGCCTGCGCATTACCTGTTCGTGCTGCCCGCCGTGCTGGTTGCCGTGGTGCTGTGGGCAGCACTGGGCAACGAAGACGTTGCCAGTCCGGCCCAACGCATCCTGCCCTGGCTGCTGGCCTGCCTCGGCGCCGGCCTTGCCCTGCTCTACCACCAGGTGCGTACGCTCTGCCTGCTGCTGGTGGTGGCGGTCATGTTCGCGCTGCTGCACCAGGACGTGGGCGGCTACCTGCACAGCGGCCATGTCACGGCGCTGACACCGCTGCGCTTCCATGCCATTTCGGCCTGGTTGCCCTTGCTGTTCGCGGGCCTGGCACTGTGGCCCGAGCGCGGGCGGCGCCGCCGCGACCTGCTGCTGCGGGGTGTTGCCAGTGGCACCGCGCTGATGATCTTCCTGCTACTGGCCACGCAGCAACCCCGGGGCATGCACGATCTGCTGTCCAACCGCCACTGGAGCTGGATTCCGGCCGACTGGAACGCGCTGGCACAGCTGCCAGCGCTGCTGTTCCTTCTGGCAACCGCCGCGCTGGGCTGGCAGGCCTGGCGGCATCCGCGCCCGTTGCACACGGCGATGCTGCTGGCCCTGCTGTGCCTGTGGTGGATGCTGCCACGGGTGTTCCTGCAGCCGGTGCTGCTACCGGCACTGGCCAGCGCGGCCCTGCTGCTGATGCTGGGCGCGATGCTGCAGGAGTCCTTCCATATGGCCTTCCGCGATGAGCTGACCGGCCTGCCGGGGCGCCGCGCCTTCAATGAGACCCTGCAGCGGGCGCGCGGCACCTACAGCATCGCGATGGTGGACGTGGACCACTTCAAGTCGTTCAACGACACCCACGGCCACGACACCGGCGACGATGTGCTGCGCCTGGTGGCCTCGCGCCTGGGCCGGGTGGGCGATGGTGGCCGGGCGTTCCGCTATGGCGGCGAGGAGTTCGCGGTGGTGTTCCTGGATCGTCCCGCAGCCGCCTGCGTGGATGCAGTCGAGGCGCTGCGGCAGACCATCGAGGACACCCGCATGCAGCTGCGCGACCGGAGCACACGCAGCCGCGACGATGAAACGGGGCGCCGGCAGCGCGGACGCGGCGGAAGCGGGCAGACGGTGCAGGTGACGGTGAGCATCGGGCTGGCAGACAGCCGCGTGGATGAGCGGCCAGCGGCAGTGATCAAGGCCGCCGACCAGGCGCTGTACGCAGCCAAGGACGGTGGCCGCAACCAGGTCCGCGCGCATGCCGGCCAGCGCGTGCTGGCGGCACGCGGCGGCTGAGGCTCACACCGCGTCGAGGTAGTACCAGCGGCCGTCGACGCGCAGGAAGCGGCTGTGCTCGGCCATCTTCACCGCGCTGCCGCCGCCCACGCGGTAGCGGGCGGTGAAACGCACTTCGGCGCTGTCGGCGCCGGTGACGGTGTGCTCGTGCACGGTCAGGCCCAGCCAATGCGTACGCTGGCCGGGTGCATCATCCAGCGACAACTCGGCCGGACGGGTATCCGGATGCCAGCTCTGGCGCAGATAGTCCGCCAGCCCCCGCACATAGGCGCTGTAACGTGATCGCATCAGGCGCTCGGCATCGGGGGCGGCCTCACCGGCATGGAAACGGCCACAGCAGGCGGCGTACTCGGCGGGAAGGCCGCAGGGGCAGGGATCGGTGGGTTTTCGGCTCATGCGGACATTGTCGCCGGGTTGTGCGGATGGATCCACGCGGGGCACCGGTCAACCAGTGCAGGACAGGCGTATGCTGTCGCGCCCCCATATCGATTGATCGCCGTGCTGGAACTGGTTCCCCCTGAGTTGTGGTGGCTGGTGGTCATCGCCTTCATCGCCGGGCTGGTCGATGCCGCCGTCGGTGGCGGTGGGCTGGTGCAGCTGCCTGGCCTGTTCACGGTGCTGCCGCAGCAGACGCCGGCGATGCTGTTTGGTACCAACAAGTTCAGTTCGATGTTCGGTACCGGTGCGGCCGCCTGGCGCTATGCGCGCAACGTGCGCTTCCCGTGGAAGCCGGTGTTGTTCGCGGCCGGCACGGCCTTCATCTTCTCCTTCGCCGGCGCCACCGCGGTAAGCCTGCTGCCCAAGGACGCGGTGCGCCCACTGGTGCTGGTGCTGCTGGTCGCGATGCTGGCCTACACACTGTGGAAGAAGGACTTCGGCGCGCTGCACCGTCCGCAGGAGATCGGTCGCCGCGAACTGGTGATCGCGCTGGCGATCGGTGCGGCGATCGGCTTCTACGACGGCTTCTTCGGGCCGGGCACCGGCAGCTTCCTGATCTTCCTGTTCGTGCGCTTCTTCGGGCTGGATTTCCTGCGCGCCTCGGCGGCATCAAAGGTGGTGAACCTGGCGACGAATGTGGCGGCGATCTCGTTCTTCGTGCCGACCGGCAACATCCTGTGGCTGTTCGCGCTGCCGATGGCGGCGGCCAACATCATCGGCTCGGTGGTGGGCACGCGCCTGGCGCTGAAGGGCGGCACGCCGTTCATCCGCAAGCTGTTCGTGGGGCTGGTGGTGGTGCTGATCGCGCGGATGGCGTGGGATACGTTCCGCGCTGCGTGAACGCGGTTGCCGGCCAGCGGCCGGCACTACCGGGTCATGAACCCCGCCCATGGGTAGTGCCGGCCGCTGGCCGGCATCCCCATCCGATCAGGTCATGAACCCCGCCCATGGATAGTGCCGGCCGCTGGCCGGCATCCCCATCCGATCAGGTCATGAACCCCGCCCATGGGCAGTGCCGGCCGCTGGCCGGCATCCCCATCCGATCAGGTCATGAACCCCGCCCATGGGCAGTGCCGGCCGCTGGCCGGCATTCCCATCCGATCGGGTCATGAACCCCGCCCATGGGTAGTGCCGGCCGCTGGCCGGCATCCCCATCCGATCAGGTCATGAACCCCGCCCATGGGTAGTGCCGGCCGCTGGCCGGCATTCCCCTTCAATCGGCCAGGTCAGGCCTCGGCTTCTTCCGGTTCGTTGGCCTGCTGGCGGCTGCGCTCGGGCAGCTTCAGGCGCTTGCCTTCCTCGTCATACTCGATCAGCAGCACGCCGGAGTCGTGGCGACCGCTGATTTCGACGAAGCAGGCGCCGCCGATGAACGGTTCCAGCGTCATCACCGACTTCAGCGGGGTGGCAACCACCATCTGGAAGCCGAAGTTGTCGAAGATGTTCATCGCCAGGGCGGTGAACTCGTTGTCGGCCTTGTCGAAGGCTTCGTCGAGCACCACTGCGGCGTAGCTGGGCAGCTGGCTGTCAGCACCGCCGAGCTGGTAGCGCAGCGCGGCCGCCAGGCAGGTGGTAGCCAGTTTCTGGCGCTGACCACCGGACTTGCCGGCGCCGCTGCGATAGATCTCGACCTGCTGGCGCGTTTCCGCATCCAGCTCGACGCCGATGAACTCCACGTGCATGCGCACGTCCAGCACCAGCTCCCGCCAACGCTTGTCCTCGCCTTCCTGCGAGCCCAGGCGGTTGACCAGCTGGCGCAGCACGGTGAACTGCGATTCGGCCAGCTCGCGCTGCTCGGTCTGCTGCTGCGACAGCACTTCGCGCAGCTGCAGCTGGAACTCGCCCACTTCCGGCAGACGACGGTCGCTCAGTTCGATGGTCAGCAACGTACCGCGGTTGAACGGCACCTGTTCCAGGCTGGCGTTCACTTCGTCCAGGCGCTGGCCGATCGACTTGCGGGCCTCGGCGCTGTGGCGCTGCAGGGCCAGCAGGTTGTTCTTGCTCTGGTTCTGCAGCAGATCGAAGAAGCGCTCTTCGTGCTGCGGCAGGCCATCGCGCTCCAGTCGTTCGAGGCGTGCGAGGAAGTCCTCGGCCGAGGCCACCGACACGGTGAAGTCGCCCGATTCCTCCGGCCATTGCTGGATGAAGCGACGGAAGCAGCCGATCAGCTGGTTCTCGATGCGGTTGAGGTCCTGCTGCGAGGACGACAGCTGCTCGTTCAGCGCGTTGCTGACCTGGCGCATGTGCGCTTCCAGCGTTTCCAGGCTGAGCGGACCCTGCTCCTGCAGGCGCTCGGCAAGGCCGGCTTCCTGCTCCTGGGCCAGGCTCGGCAGCACCAGCGCACGGCTCTGCTGGCGCGCGCGGTCCAGGCGGTCGCGTTCCTTGACCAGCTGCCCGCGCTCGACGCGGACGTCTTCATAGGTGCGGCGGGCCTGCTCGATGTCGGCGCGCACGGCGTCAATCTGCTTGGCCAGCTTGGCGAGGTCGGCATTGCCTTCGCGCAGGTCGCGCAGCGTGGCCTCGATGTCGCTCAGGCGCTGCTGCGGGGCGGCGATGTCGATCTCGTTCCAGCTGATGCTGACCAGCTCGTGGCAGGCCAGGCGGCGTTCGTTGTCGCGGTCACGCTGCCCACGCAGGCGCGCGATGTCGGTCTCGCAGCTGGCGATGCGCTTGGCCAGTTCCTGAGCTTCGCGCTCGAAGGCGCCCACCTTGTCGTGGTTGTTGAAGCCGAGGATCCAGCGACGGCGGTCGCCCACCGCACTGCGGTCATCCTTCTCGAAACGGTCGCCCGGATGCTTGACCTGGCCTTCGCGGGTGATGCCGCGGTCGACGTTGCGCAGCTGCTTGGCATCCACGCACTCGTAGTCGAATCGCTTGCCGAGCTCGCGGCGCAGCCAGCTTTCGAACACGTGTTCGCGCAGTTCCAGCTTGTGCAGCAGCGACTTCGCCGACGGCTCACGGGCGAACGCATCATCGTTGCGGCGCACGCGGTAGTAGGTGAAGCGCATGCCCAGGTGGGTACGGTTCACCCACTCGGCGACGTCGTTGTAATGCTTGTCGTCGACCAGCAGCGACAGCGCGAAGCCACCCAGCACGCGCTCGATGGCACCCTGCCAGCCCTGCTCTTCCGAGCGGACCTGGATCAGTTCACCGACGAACGGCAGCGCCGCTTCAGCGATGCCGGTTTCCTCGGCCAGGCGCGCGCGCAGCTTCTGCATCGGCGCCGGGATGTTGGAGGGCGTGCGCTGCATCGCTTCGAGTTCCGCACGGACCTCGCCGAAGCGGCGCTCGTCATCGCGCTTGCCACCCAGGCGATCGCTGATCGCATCGTCCAGCGCCGAAGAGGCGCGCTGGCGGTCCTGCAGCTCGTTCTGTGCGCGCTCGACCAGTTCGGCGAAGCCGTGTGCGTCGTCCGGCAGTTCGGCCCCCAGCTGCTGCGCGGCCAGGCTTGCCTGCTCGCGCTTGGCCTGGCGGCGGTCGCGCTCGGCTTCGGCGCGGCCCTGCTCGCGTTCCAGTTCTTCGATGCGCTCACCACCCTGCTGGCGGCGCTGCAGTTCCAGTTCGGCCAGGCGCTCGGTGTGATTGTCCAGTGCGGCACGGCGCTGGGCTTCTTCGCCAAGCAGGCCACGGTCACGCACGTCCATCTCGCGCAGGCGCGCTTCGATCAGCGCCTGGCGGCGGCTTTCACGGAAGCTGTCGACGCCAAGCTTGAGGGCTTCGTCGTCGCCGCGCCGGCGGTGCATTTCCTTCAGGTCGTTGTAGTAGGCGCGTGCCGGCAGCAGGGTCTCCACCTGGCGACGGGCGGTGACCACCGCCTGGTGCGCGCCATCGAGCTCGGCGAAGTCGCTGACCAGGCGCTCGGCGGCGTCGAAGGTCTTCGGCGTGTCGAGCATGAAGTCGCGCAGGAAGACGTTGAGGTCGCCCAGGTTCTTCGCCGACTGCGTCTTGTGCAGCAGGCGCAGCGCCATCTCATTGTCGATGCCGAGCAGGTCGCGGAAGCGCTCGGCGTAGCCGGAGAAGGTGTCGAAGTGGTGCAGGTCGGACAGCTTCTGCTTGAGCTTGCGCAGGTCCAGGTCGAACCCACCAAGATCCTTGGCGATGTCGAACGGGCGCTCGGCAATCATGTAGTGCTTGCGCACGTCACCGGCCGAGGTGCCGTTGCCGGAGATCCACAGCAGGCGCACCAGGCTGACCACGCGGCCATCGCCGGCGCGGTATTCCAGCACCAGTGCGGTCCAGGTGGCGCCCTTGCGCAGGTACTGGGTGGCGATTTCGCCGGTGCCGCTGTCCTGCTGGTCAGCCCACGCGCCACGCACGTAGGACACCAGGTTGCGGTCGCGGCCACTGCGCTCGGCTTCACGCGCAGCAGCGTTGAAGTCGACGATGGCCGGCGGCGTCAGCAGCGCGGACATGGCATCGAGCAGTGTCGACTTGCCCGAGCCGGAACGTCCGACGAACAGGAAGCCGCGCTCGGCGATCGGTACTTCGGTCAGGCCGTTGAAGGTGCCCCAGTTGTGCACCTGCAGGCGGCGCATGCGGAACTGCTGCAGGCGCGGGTCCGGCAGGCCTTCGTTGAACAGGGCGGGAGTGTGCTTGGAGATAGCCATGCGATGGTCGGGTCTCTCAGGCCTCGGCGGCCGGGGTTTCGCGCAGCTGGCGGTAGACCGCCGAGAGCTGGGACACGTCTTCGGCGGAGAACAGCAGCTTCAGCGCCGGCGAGACTTCGTGGCGGTCTTCCTGGCCGCTGAGGCGGGTCAGGATGTGGTTGTCCTTCATCTTCTGCACCGCCGAGGCGACGCGGCGGTTGAAGCCGGCGCGGTCGGTGGACAGGTTCTTTTCGTAGATGGCCAGTGCTTCGGCCATTTCGGCATCGGCGACCACCGCGCGGTTGCCGCGCGCATCGGCCTCGGCCAGCTGCTGCCGCAGGTACAGCAGCAGCACCGAGTCGATGAAGGTCAGCGGCGAGGTGCGCAGCAGCACCGGCGCATCCACGTCTTCGGTATCGGCCTGGCGGGTGAAGGCCACGCCGCTGTCACGGTCGAGCACAAGTTCCAGGAACAGGTCCGCCAGCGAGGAGCGGATGGCCGCCTCGCTGCGGATCAGTGCCGGCCACAGCTTGGCGTGGCGCAGCTGGTCGATGCTGGGGCCGATCAGCAGCTGGCACAGCGCGCGGCGTGCGTCCAGCGGCAGGCGCCCGGTATCGCCGAGGTAGTACACGTCGTTGCCACGGCGGGGCTGCGCCACGGCCGCCACCGGTTCGGCCTCGTAGGCGTCTTCCGCCACGTCGGCCTGCGCTGCGTCGATGGGATCTTCATGCCAGCTCATGGCGTCTCTCCTGGGTGAACCAAACCAGCGGGATGCGGGCGCGACGGACCTGGCCGTCGCCACCACGCCATTGCGCAAGCTCCTGCTCGCCGGCGACCACGTTGCCGAAGCGCGTGCCCAGCGACAGATAGCCGATGACGCTGCCAAGACCCTGCGGCGCCTCGCGCTGCGACAGGGCCTGGGCGATGCTGAGCCGCGGCTGTGCATCGAGCAGGTCGTGCAGGTCGCGGCGCAGGGTGCGGAAGTCGATTTCGGACGAAGCGACCAGGTCGCCGACGCTCTCCAGGCTGATCGCGGCCGCGTCGTTGTACTCGACATTGCCGTCGACCTGGGCGCTGCGCGGATCATGCAGCTTCCACTGCGACCACGAGCGCAGTCGGCTGGTGGTCAGCTGCAGGTCGCGGCCGATGCCGCGTTGTGCGGGGAATTCGTCGCGCAGGGCCAGGGCTTCGGACTGCGCCTGCTTCAACAACTGGTTGAGGCGGCGCTGTTCCAGGTAGCCACGGCTCTGCACGAAGCCGCGCAGGCTGCGCGCGAAGTTCTGCAGCACGTCGTGTACCTGGCCACCGCGCTCGAGCATGGTGCTGGTGAAGCTGCGCAGGAAGTTGCGTTCGTTGCGGTCCAGGCGGCGCGCGAAGCCGCGCGCCAGCACTGCTTCCAGCGCGGCATCGAGCTGGGCACTCTGTTCGGCGTCGTTGAGCAGCCGCCAGAAGGCCTGGAAACTGCGCCCGGCGTCACTTTCGCCAATGACATCCACACCTTCGAACAGCTGCGACAGCACATCGCCGCGCTCGCCCTCGTCGTCGATGATGCGTTCGCGGAAATCGCGGTTGAGCTGCTCGAAGTCATCGCGCACGCGGCGGAAGTCCTCGGTCAGCTCGTCGGCCAGGCCGATGATCTGGCGGGTGCGTTCCAGCGCGCGCTTGCCGTCCAGCGCAACCACGCGGCCGGTGCCGACCCGGGCGATTTCGGCATCGATGCGGTCGCGCTCGTCGTGCAGCGCGGACAGGCGCGCATCGGGATCGGCTTCGGTCTGCGCAGCCAGCGCCGAGAGCTGCTCAATGACCAGCGCCAGGCGGCTTTCGGTGGCGGCCACGCGGGCCTGCTCGAGGCCGTCGGCGAAGCGGATCGCCTGCAGTGCCGCGGTCGCCAGCTCGTACTGCTCCTGGTCGGCGCCTTCGGGCAGACGGCGTTCCAGCCAGCCCTGGGCCAGCCAGTGCGCGATGTAGGCCTGCGCGGTGCGCGGCAGCTCGCGCGAGAGTTCATCGCCGGCCAGCTGGTCCAGCGCGCGCTGCAGTCGCTCGTTCAGTACCGAGGACGGCAACGTGCGCTCGCCGTCCATCAGCAGGCCCTGCAGCAGGCCGATGATTTCCGGAGCGTGGTCGGCGGCAAGCAGCTTCCACTGGGGCTGTTCGCGCAGGTGGCGGTAACGGGCAATGCGTTCGCGATGCTTCATGCAGCGAAAGAAGTCTGTAGGGCTGACAGGGACAAACCGCCATGCACAGCTGCCGCGTGGACAGCCGTGGGCATGCCGGCCTGCAGGAGCCGGCGTGGTGCGGGCAAGCGGCTCAGCGCTTGCCGCCCACTTCGATGAAGCGCAGGAACTCGGCGCGGGTGCGCGCGTCGTCGCGGAAGCTGCCCAGCATCTTGGAGGTGACCATGCTGACGCCGCGCTTGTGGATGCCGCGGGTGGTCATGCACTCGTGGGCGCCTTCGACGACCACGCCGACGCCGATCGGCTGCAGCACATCCTGGATGCACTGGGCGATCTGCGCGGTCATCTTCTCCTGCACCTGGAAACGGCGGGCGTAGGCTTCGACGACACGGGCCAGCTTGCTGATGCCCACCACCTTGCCGGCCGGCAGGTAGCCGACGTGCACGCGGCCGATGATCGGGGCCATGTGGTGCTCGCAGTGGCTTTCGTACTCGATGTCGCGCAGGACGATCAGCTCGTCGTAGCCGGCCACTTCCTCGAAGGTCCGCTCCATGTAGGCGCGCGGGTCGTCGCGGTAACCGCTGAACCAGTCGCCATAGGCTTCGGCGACACGGCGGGGGGTATCCAGCAGGCCTTCACGGGACGGGTCCTCACCGGCCCAGCGCAGCAGGGTGCGCACGGCATCCTCGGCCTGGTCCTGGGTCACGTCGCCCTGCGGGGCGGCCTTTTCGTTGTTCTTGCTCATTGCGTACAGCGTCCCGAACGGGGGGCGAGCATCGTACCCGACCGGGGGGTGGGTCGTCCTGTTGGGACGGTTCATCGGGGGTCGTTGTTGGCGCGTCGTTGCTATCGGTTTGGAGTGGGAGAGGGGGCAGCGCAGGACACGCCGTAAACCCGTCCATGGGGGCTCGATGGCGCCATCCATGGCGCCAACGGTCCTGCGCAGCCCCCTCTCCCACTCCCTGGCGGTGTCCCGCGGGCGCGGCCTGCCCCCCGAAAGCGGGGGCAAAAGCGGGGGTTCATGGCTTCGGAAGCGGCGCGCCGCTGCTGTGGTGTCTTGTGCTTTGGTGGGTTCGGACCGTTGGTCCGCACTGCTTCTGCTCTTGCTTCCAAGAGCCAACCCACCGCGCTCGCGGGGGATGGGAAGGCAGCGGGGGCCGGGCGGGGCAGGACCGTCCGCGGCATGGATGCCGCGGCCGAGCCCCCAAGGGTGAGGGCGCTTGCTTGCGAGGCATGCCTCGCAAGCGCCCGAACGCACAGCCGCCAGCGGCTGGGCCGGACCCCGGAGGGGGGTTCACGGCGTGTCCTGCACCGTCCGGCGCCCGCTGCCCCACCCGACACCAGGCAGGCGCAACGCTTTCCTCACTACACCCACCCATTCAGAAAAACCTATTGATAGGAATGAAATTAGTAGTATCCTATCTATCTCTTATGGACCGACCCCTCGACGAGCGCACCGTGCTGCAGATGCAGCTCAGCTCCGGCCTGCTGTACGCAGGGCGGCAGTGGCAGCGCCTGGCCGACAGCCGGCTCGGCAGCTACGGCATCTCCACCGCCTGCACCATGCCGCTGCTGATGATCGGCCGCTCCGGCGGTGGCATCCGTCAGGTGGCGCTGGCGCAGCAGCTGGGCATGGAAGGTCCCTCGCTGGTGCGCCTGCTGGACAAGTTGTGCGCCAGCGACCTGGTCCGCCGCGAGAGCGACGCCAGCGACCGCCGCGCCAACCTGCTGTGGCTGACCGACGCGGGCCACGCGCTGGTCAGCGAGCTGGAAGACCAGTTGATCGGCCTGCGCCAGGACGTGTTCGGCGAGCTTTCCATGGATGAACTGCACGCCGTGCTGAAGGCATGGCGCCTGCTGGCCGAGGCCGCCGACCGCATCACGTAAGACCGCTGCCCCTGAACACCGCCGCTGCCGTGCACACGCCAGCGGCTTTTGCCCGTTGCCGTTGTTTCGTTGTTCCTCCCCTCCCCCCACCTCGCCCCCGCCCCTACCGATGCCCGGTGAATTCAGTCTCCACGGAGTGTTCGTCCCGACCCTGCTCGGGTTGATGTTGTTGGCCTACCTGGTCAACAGCGGCCTGCACGCGCTGCTGCAGCGTGCCGGCGCCTATCGCCACGTATGGCACCCGGCGCTGTTCAACCTGGCCCTGTACGGGATCGTGCTTGGCCTGCTGTTCCACCTCCTGCGTTGGATGCAATCGTGAACAAGATCGTGAAGAAGACCCTGCCGGTGCTGCTCACCAGCGCAGCCGTGATCATCGCCCTGCTGGTGCTGCGCCAGCTGTGGGTCTACTACATGGATGAGCCATGGACCCGCGATGCCCATGTCGGTGCCGACGTGGTGCAGGTGGCGCCGGACGTGTCCGGGCTGGTGGAAACGGTGCAGGTAGCCGACAACCAGGCGGTGAAGAAGGGTGACCTGCTGTTCGTGGTCGATCGCGCCCGCTACCGCATCGCGCTGGAGCAGGCCCGCGCCAACCTGGCCGAGCGCCAGGCATCGGTGGCGCAGCTGCGCCGCGAGATCGGCCGTGACCGCAGCCTGCAGGACCTGGTCGCCGCCGAGGACGCCGAAGTGCGCCGCGCCAAGCTGCAGGCCGCACAGGCTGCGCTGGCCACCGCACAGGCGGCGGTCGACCTGGCCGAGCTCAACCTGGACCGCACCGAGGTGCGCGCGCCGGCCGATGGCCGGGTCAACGACCGCACCCTGCGCGTGGGCGACTACGTGGTGGCCGGCAAGCCGGTGCTGGCGCTGCTGGATACCGGCTCGTTCCGCGTCGATGGCTACTTCGAGGAAACCCGCCTGCGCGGCGTAGCTCCGGGGCAGAGCGTGGACATCCGCCTGATGGGCGAGTCGGCCCCGCTGCGTGGCCACGTGGAAAGCATCGCCGCCGGCATCGAGGACCGCTACCGCAGCAACGGCAGCACCCTGCTGCCGAACGTGACCCCGGCCTTCGACTGGGTGCGGCTGGCACAGCGCATTCCGGTGCGCATCACCATCGACGAAGTACCCCAGGGCGTGGAACTGATCGCCGGCCGCACCGCCACGGTGACCGTGGACACCGGCCGCCATCCGCACAACGACAAGGCCGGCACTGCGCCGACACAGGCGGGCCTGTGAACGCCGCCCTGCCCCGTCTCGGTCTGATCGTTGCGCTGGCCAGCCTGGCGGCCTGCAGGACCGTCGGCCCGGATTACGCCCTGCCGGAAGGGTCGGCCTTCAAGCGTCCGGAGGCCAATGCAGCCTTCATCGATACGCAGAACCCGCAGGTGGCCGCCAACCAGGCGCTGCCCGACCGCTGGTGGTCGCTGTACAACGACCCGGTGCTGGACGGCCTGATCACCCAGGCGCTGCGTGACAACGTGGAACTGAAGGCCGCCGATGCACACCTGCGTCGTGCCGCGGCGATGTACGAACAGGCGCTGGACGCCGGTGGCTTCGAGTACGAGGCCGAGGCCGGTGTCAGCCGCGCGCAGCTGTCGGCCGAATCGTTCCTGCAGGAGCACGAGCTGCCGGTGATCAACCTGGCCGATGGCAAGTTCGCGGTCAGCTACCAGTTCGACCTGTTCGGCAAGCTCAAGCGCGGCGCCGAGGCAGCGCGTGCCGACGAGCAGTCGGTCGCTGCGGCGCGCGACCTGGCCCAGGTCAGCGTGGTCGCGCAGGTCGCCGACAGCTACCTGGAAATCTGCCACGCCAACCACGAACTGCACGTGGCCGAGCATTCGCTGCAGCTGCAGCAGCGCAGCCGCACGGTCACCGAGCGCCTGATCGCGGCCGGCCGCGGCACGCCGCCGGAACTGGCCCGCGCCAATGCGCAGGTAGCGTTGCTGGAGGCGGCACTGCCGCCGCTACGCGCGCAGCGTTCGGCGGCCGCCTATTCGCTGGCCGCGCTGCTTGGGAAAACCCCGGGCCAGCTGCCAGCCGGCGTGATCGACTGTGCGCACGCCCCCGGCCTGGCGCAGCCGCTGCCGGTCGGTGATGGCCGGGCGCTGCTGCAGCGCCGCCCGGACGTGCGCCAGGCCGAGCGCAAGCTGGCCTCGGCCACGGCGCGGATTGGGGTCGCCACCGCCGAGCTGTACCCGGACATCCGCCTGGGTGCCTCGGTGGGTGCCGCCGGCCTGCTGGAAGACTTCGGCACGCCGATGACCCAGCAGTGGTCGATCGGCCCGCTGATCTCGTGGACGCTGCCGTCGTCCGGCACGCACGCACGCATCCACGCCGCCGAGGCGGGTGCCGATGCCGCGCTGGCCGAGTTCGACCACACCGTGCTGCAGGCGCTGCGCGAGACCCAGACCGCGCTGGACCGCTATGCGCAGGACCTGCGCCGGCTGCAGTCGCTGCGCATCGCGCAGGAGCAGGCCGCACTGGCCGCCGAGCAGAACCGCCGGCTGTACCAGGGTGGCCGTACGCCGTACCTGTCCAGCCTGGATGCCGACCGCAGCCTGGCCACCAGCGACGCCACCCTGGCCGCCGCCGAAGCGCAGGTCTCGCGCGACCAGATCCATCTGTTCCTGGTGCTGGGTGGCGGCTGGCAGGCATCGGTTGCCCCGCCCGCGCCGTCCACCGCACAGGCCTCGGCGAAGTAAGCCATGAACGCGCTGACCGATCGCCAGGCCTGGCTGTTCTCGATCAAGACCTACCTGGCCGCGGTGGCCGCGCTGTACATCGCCATGGCCGGCAACCTGTCGCGCCCGTACTGGGCGATGGGCACGGTGTACATCGTCAGCCAGCCGCTGCTGGGCCCAACCCGCGCCAAGGGCGTGTACCGCATCGTTGGCACCCTGGTGGCCGGCCTGGCCACCCTGCTGGTGCTGCCGGCGCTGGTGGAAACGCCGCTGGTGCTGAGCGCGGCGATGTCGATCTGGCTGGCCGGGTGCCTGTTCATGGCCCTGCTCAACCGCGGCCCGCGCGGTTACGCGTTCCTGCTGGCCGGCTACACCACCGCCTTCATCGGCTTCCCGGCCGTGACCTCGCCGGAGACCATCTTCGACACCGTGGTGGCCCGCAGCGAGGAGATCATCCTCGGCACCGTGGTGGCAGTGCTGTTTGCTTCGCTGCTGTTCCCGGCCTCGGTACGCCCGATGCTGCGCGCCCGCATCGGCAACTGGATGGAGGACGCGGCGCAGTGGTGCCGGCAGATCCTCGAACGCGGCCGCGCGCACGCGCCGCGCAACCGGCTCGCCGCCGACCTGGTGCAGTTCGAGGCGCTGATCGAGTTCCTGCGCCGCGACGACCCGCGCCATGCCGGTTCGGCCGTGTCGATGGAGCGGCTGCGCGAGCGCATGCTGCTGCTGTTGCCGGTGCTGTCCTCGATTGCCGACCGCCTGAGTGCGCTGCGCAGCGACGGCCAGGACCTGCCCGAGGGGCTGCCGGCACTGGTCGATGACATCCACGACTGGCTGGATGGCCCGACCAACGCCAGCGAATACGCGCGCCTGCGCGCGCGCATCAGTGCATTGAAGCCGCAGGTGGACCGCGACCTGCAGCACCTGCAGCTGGCCAGCCTGCTGCTGCGCCTGGAGGAACTGGTGGACCTGTGGCAGGACTGCCGCACCCTGCAGCACGCGATCGACCAGGGCACCGCGCCGCTGGACCGTGCGCACTACCGCATCCGCACCGAACGCGTGGCCGCCGACAAGCACGTCGACTACGGCATGGCGCTGTTCTCCGCGCTCAGTGCCGGCGCGGCGCTGATGAGCTACTGCGTGCTGTGGATCGCGCTGGGGTGGGAAGGCGGCGGCAACGGCGCGATGATGGCCGCGGTGACCGCCGCATTTTTCGCCGCGCAGGACGATCCGGCACCGAGCATGGTGTCGTTCCTGGTGTGGGCGATGGTCGCCTCGGTGGTGGCCGGCGTGTACCTGTTCGGCGTGTTCCCGGCAGTGCACGACTTCGGCCTGCTGGCGCTGGTGCTGGCGGTGGCGTTCCTGCCGCTGGGGCTGATGCTGCACCACCCCAAGAGCGCGCTGTTCGCGCTGCCGCTGACGGTGAACCTGGCCGCGCTGCTGAGCCTGCAGAACACCTACAGCGCCAACATCCAGACCTTCCTCAACTCGTCCATCGCGATGTTCATCGGCATTGGCTTTGCGGTGGTGATGACCCGCCTGTTCCGTTCGGTGGGCGCCGAGTGGACCGCGCGCCGGCTGGTGCGGCAGGGCTGGACCACGCTGGCCGAAGCCGCCGAAGGTCGTGGCCAGCAGGACCGCCAGCGCTTCGCCGCGCGCATGCTTGACCTGCTGGGCCTGCTCGCGCCGCGCCTGGCGGCAACGCCGGAAGGCAGCGACATCGCCTCGGTGGACATGCTCAATGAAGCACGCATCGGCCTGAATATCCTGCAGCTGCGCCGCGCCCGGCTGGAACTGCCCGAGCGCAGCCGCGAGGCGGTCGAGCACATTCTGGAAGAGGTCGCCGTGCACTACCGGCGGCAGATCGCCGCGCGCAAGCCGATTGTGGCGGCCGACGCGTTGCGCGAGCGGCTGGATACTTCGCTGGGCCGGGTCGGTAGCGTGGCCGCCTGCAAGGCCCGCGATGAAGCCCTGATGGGCCTGATCGGCCTGCGCTTCGCGCTGTTCCCGGAGGCGAAGGCGCTGGCGCCGGGCCTGGCGATGAGTGCAGCCGGACAGCCGTAGCGCGATACCCTGTGCAGCCACAGACCCCGCGCAGGGGTCAGAGCCCTCGCCTGCGGAGAGGGATCCGACCCTGGCGCTGCAACAGGACGGTTCAATGAGTTACGACATGATGGTGTTCGAGGCCAGCGCCGCGCCACGCGAGGCGGCGGCCTTCATCGCCTGGTTCGAGAAGCAGACGCAGTGGAACGAGCGCCACGAGTACGATGACCCGGTGGTCAGCAGCCCGTCGCTGCAGGCGTGGTTCGCGGAGATGGCGCAGGACTTCCCGCCGATGAACGGCCCATTGAGCAACGACGATGACGACCGTGCCGAGGTGACCGAGTACAGCATCGGCCGGCAGGTGATCTACGGCGCGTTTGCCTATTCGGTGGCCGAGCGCGCGCACGGCCGCGTGCAGGACCTGGCCGAGAAGCACGGCGTGGGCTTCTTCGATGTGAGTGCCGATGAAGCGGCGATCGTGTTCCCGGATGGGCTGGTGCTGATCGCGGAATGAAGGCGGCGGCAGGGCTGCGCCCTGCACCTGCCGAATCAACGGCAACGGCAACGTCAAATGCGTGCTATCCGTGGGTAGGCGGGGTGGGTCCGGTTGAGGGGGACGCCGTCAACCCATCCATGGGGGCCTGGTCGCCGCTTGCTCGTGTGCGCAGTCCTGCGCACACGGCAAGACCGGGGTTGGGCGTCCTGCCCAACCCGCCCGAGGCATGCCTCGGGCCCATGCGGCTCACGCCCCCGCACCCGGACCCACCCCGCCTTCGACAGTTTCCTGCGATCTGTCGGCACGGCGTTCTGCTCTGGTGGGTGTCGACCTTGGTCGACACGGTAGATCCACGGCATGCGTGGATGAACGTCGGAATGATCGAAGTACGCTGTTGTGGAGTCGAGCCATGCTCGACTGCTTCTGGCTGGCGATCAGGTGAAGGGGTCAGAGCCCGTTCCAGATGGGAACGGGATCCGACCCCGATTCAGAACAACTGGCCCTGCATCGTGGGCTGTTCGATGCGCACCGGTGCTTCGGCCACCGCTTCCGTACCCAGCCGCCAGGCCAGGCCACCCAATCGGCTGGCGTGGCGTTTCAATGCGGCCTGCAGCACCTCTGCGCTGCCCGCCACATGCAGCACTTGGCGGGCGCGGGTCAGGCCGGTGTAGACCAGTTCGCGCGACAGCACGCGGCTGTCCTGGCGCGGCAGCTGCAGCCACACTTCATCGAACTCCGAGCCCTGCGCCTTGTGCACGGTCATCGCGAAGGCGCTTTCGTGCGCGGGCAGTGCGGCCGGGTGGAAGGCGCGCGGCTGCTCGACCGTGTCGCCGGGGAACCAGGCCACCATCGCGCCACTGCCATCGTGCAGGCAGATGCCGATATCGCCGTTGAACAGGCGGTGCCGGTAGCTGTTCTCGGTCACCAGCAGCAGGCGACCCTGGAAGTAGCCCGGGGTGTTGCCAGCCAGCAGCTGTTCGATGCGGCTGTTGAGCCCGCGCGCACCCTGCGGGCCTTCGCGCAGCGCGGTCAGCACGCGCAGTCGCCCGGCCTGCTGCAGGGCAAGCACCGGATCGGCGGCGTCGGCCAACGCACGCCAATGGCCCAGCAGGTGCTCGCGCTGGCCACGCAATGGATCGGCCTCGCCTTCGTGGAAATGCACGCCTGCCAGCGACCCACCGCGCAGCAGCTGCAATGCGGTGCTGCTGTCGCCTTCGCGCACGGCATGCGCCAGCGGTGCCAGGTCCAGCGCATCGCTTTGCCGGTAACCACGTTGCAGCTGCACGCGGCGGCCGGCGAAGGCGCGCGGCGTGGCCTGCGGCTGCAACGTGGCCGGTGCCAACAGACCCTGCAGTGCCTGCGCATCATCGGCGCGGGTGCCGATGCCATCACCGCTGGCGCGCAGGATCGCGCTGAGCACATCACCGGCTTCGACCGAGGGCAACTGATCGGGGTCGCCAAGCAGGATCAGGCGGGTGCCGCTGGCGATCGCGTCGACCAGCTTGGCCATCATCGGCAGATCGATCATCGAGGCTTCGTCGACCACCACCACGTCCACCGGCAGCGGGTTGTCGGCGTGGTGGCGGAAGCGCGGCGAATCCGGGATCACGCCGAGCAGGCGATGCAGGGTGGTGCCGGTACTGGGCAATGCCGCGCACAGCGCCGGGTCCACGCCGTTCTCCTGCAGGCGCTGCACGGCCAGACGCAGGCTCTCGGCCATACGCTCGGCGGCGCGTCCGGTAGGCGCGGCCAGCGCCACTTCGGGCAGCGGCTGGCCGGCGTGCCGGGCCTGCGCCGCCAGCAGCAGCAACAGGCGCGCGATGGTGGTGGTCTTGCCGGTGCCGGGGCCGCCAGTCACCAGCGCCAGCGGATGGCGCAGGGTCACGCCGGCGGCACGGGCCTGGTGATCCTCGCTGCCCGATGCCTGCGGGAACAGCTGCGCGAACAACGGTGCCAGCGCCGCCATGTCCGGTGCCGGCAGCGGATGCCGGCCGATGCGCTGCAGCCCGGCGGCCAACTGCCGTTCGTACTCGCGGTAGCGGCGCAGGTAGAGCAGGCCGTTCTCCAGCACCAGCGGCGCATCCTCGGCGATGGCGTCGGCCTGCTCGGGTATAGCCACCCAAGGCGATGCGCGCAGTTGTGCCAGCCAGTCCTGCGCGGCGGGCCACTCGGGCACCCCTTCCAGCAGGCGCTGCGGCTGCGCCGGATCGAAGCCGGCGTGGCCCTGCGCCACCGCCAGCGAGGCCAGCGCCGCCGCCAGCGCCACGCTCTCCGGCGTGTCGCCGCGCAGCCGCATCAGGCTGGTCGCCAACGCGTGGTCGAGGGTGCGCAGCAGGCCCTTCTGGTGCAGTTCCTTCAGCAGGCTCATGCGCTGGCCCCACGGGCACGTGCGGCCAGTTCGGCCTGGGCCTGTTCGCCACCGGCGAACAACGCATCCAGTGCATCCACCAGCGCCAGCGGGAAACGGTCCACATGCACACCGTTGCCGGTGCCATCGAGGCCGCGGCAGAACAGGTAGCGGATGCCGCCCATGTCACGCTCGTAGTCGTAGGCCGCGCCCAGGCGGAAGCGCAGCCAGCGATGCAGGGCTACGGTATAGATCAGCGCCTGCAGGTCGTACTCGCTGTGGCGCATGGCGATGGCCAGCAGGTCCGGGCTGTAGCCGGGCAGACGATTGGATTTGTAGTCGAGAACATACCAGCGACCGTCGCGCACGTAGGTCAGGTCGATCATGCCGGTCATCAGCCCTTCCAGGCGGCGGCGTTGTCCGAAGCCGCGCCGGCCACTGGAAACGCCGTGTGCATGCAGCACCTGCAGCAGCGCCGGCACCGTGGTGGGTTCGATGGCGAAATGGAAGTCGATCTCCGCACGGCGCTCGCCTTCGCCAAGGCTGTGCAGGGCCCCGCCTTCGGGCAGCGGCACGGTGAGCGTGTGGCCGACCAGTGGCACCAGCACGGCCACGCCATCGTCCAGGTCGACGTCGGCATAGCCTTCGTCGTGCAGCGCCTTGCGCAGCACCTCGGCCTGTCCCTCGGGCGCTTCCCGGCCCGGCTGCCAGTCACCCCAGGCAGCAAAGTCGACGTTCTCCATCGCCTCGTGCAGCACATTGCCGAAGCGGCTGCCCATGAAGCGCGGGTCGATCGGCGCGCTGTCTTCGACGACGGCGGTGGGTTCGGGCAGCGCCGGTTCCAGCGGCAGCTCCGGGCCAGCCGGTTCGTCGGCGGCCGGTGCCGGCAGCTCGGTGGCGGCCGCTTCAATATCACTGCCAGCGCCCGCATCGGCATGCGCCAGCTGGGTGAAGCTGTACACCCACCAGTCATGCGGCACGCGCCGGGTCAGTGCACGTACCGCCGGCAGGTCGCCTTCCACTTCGGCCGCCAGCTGCGGCAGCGCGGCCGGTGCCTCGCTGTCATCAATATGCACATCGGCGTGCGCGCGCAGCGCCTGCAGGTCACCCAGCAGTGGCGCCAGACGCGTCCTGCCGAGCCCGGCCAGATCACCCACGGCGATCCACAGCGCATGCTCGGCACGGGTCAGTCCCACATAGAGCAGGCGCGCATCCTCGGCACGCTGCTCGCGCTCACGCTGCGCGTTGGCCGCTTCCCAGGCCTCGTCCTTGTCCAGCTTCCAGTGCAGCTGGCGCTGGCCGCCAACGTGCACGGTGCAGTGCGAGGCGGTGTTCGGCGCGCCGCCGTCGATGCCGACGAAGGGCAGGAACACCAGCGGATACTCCAGGCCCTTGCTCTTGTGCAGGGTGATGATCTGCACGCGGCGCGCATCCGACTCCAGGCGCAGGAGCTGCTGCTCGTCATCCTGGTCGGCACTGGCCATCTGCCCCTGCAGCCAGTCCAGCAGGCCATGCATGCCCAGCGCCTGCGCCGAGGCCTCCTGCAGCAGTTCACCCAGCTGCAGGTAATTGGTCAGGCGGCGCTCGCCATCGATCAGCGCCAGCAGGCGTTCACCCTGTGCGGCACAGACATCGGCAATCACTGCGAACGGTCCGCCGCGCTGCCAGCGCTCGCGCCAATGCAGCAGCTGTGCCTGGAACCCGCGTTGCAGGTCACCTTCGCGTTCCATTGCCGCGATCGCGCTGGCCCGCTGGCCAAGCAGCACGGTGGCCAGCGCTGCACGCAGGCGGCCTTCGTCGGCCGGTTGCAGCAGTGCCAGCAGCAGCGCACGAAGGTCGCGGGCTTCAGCAGTGGCGAACAGGCTCTGCTTGCCGGCCGCCACCGCGGGAATGCCGACCGCGGCCAGCGCGCGCTGTACCAGGGTGGCCTCGCGATGCGAGCGCACCAGCACCGCGATATCACCGGGCTGCACCGGTCGCTCACGCAACACGGCATTGCCCGTGCGCGCATCGACCAGGATCTGGTGAATCGCGGCCACGCAGGCCTGGGTCGCCGCATCGCGCGAGGCATCGGCGCTCATCGCCTTGTCATCGCCACTGCGCAGCACGCGCAGGGTGAGTGCCTTGGCGGCCTGGCCGTCGCGCAGGTAGTCCGCATCGCTGCGCACGCCACCGGGCCGCACCGGCTCGAACCGGATGTCGCGTTCGAGGAAGGCGTCTTCGCCACCGTTGTCGTACAGCGCCTGCAACGCGCGCAACACAGACGGTCGCGAGCGGAAGTTCTGGTCCAGCACCGGCGCCTGCTGCGCCACCTGCTTGGCCTTCAGGTAGGTGTGGATGTCGCCACCGCGGAAACCGTAGATCGCCTGCTTGGGGTCGCCGATCAGGAACAGCGCCGGCGCCAGGCCGAGTTCGCGCACCTCCGGCGAATCGCCGAACACGGTGTGGAAGATGCCCCACTGGCGATCGTCGGTGTCCTGGAACTCATCGACCAGCGCGATGCGGTACTGCGCACGCAGTTGCCTGACCAGCGTCAGCCGCTGCGGGCCTTCCAGGGCGAGCGCTACGCCATCAATCAGATCGTCGTAGGTCTGTACCCGGCGCGTACGCTTCAGCGCCTGCAGGCGCTGCGTGGCTTCGGCGCGAAGCGTGTGCAGGAAATCCAGCGCGGTACCACGCAGCCAGGCATCGCGTTCGGCCAGCAGCGCGACATAGCGCGACAACGGCGCCTGCAATGGCGACGACGGCGTGCGATCCAGGAATTTCTTGTTGGTCTTGTCGGCCAGCACCTCCGGCAGCAGCGCCGGCAGGCGATCGCTGGCCAGCAGCTCGCGCGGGTCGGCGCGCTCGGCCCAGGCCAGCAGCTGCCGGCCCAGCGCGTGCAGCCAGCCCAGCTTGTATGACACGCCGTTGAGCCACTTGTTGTCGACGGCATCGCAGAGGTCGATGAAGAACTGCTCGCCATGCTCGCGCACGCTTGCGGACAGGGCTTCCGCCGCGCTCTGCAATGCCGGGCGTGGATCGGCCAGCGCCGCCGGCCGTGGCAGCGGATGCAGCGGCGGTGTGCCCAGCAGCGCGCGCAGATCGGCGGCCAGCGCGTCGGGGCTGGACCACAACCAGGTCAGCGGCTCCAGCGTGGCCGGGTCGTTGGCATGCACGCGCCACAGATCGGCCGCGAGCTCCTCCAGCAGTTCACGGTCGCTGGCCAGCAGTTCCGGCGGATCAAAGGTGTGGCCGCTTTCCAGCGCATGCTCGCGCAGCACGCGGGTACAGAAACCATGAATGGTGAAGATGGACGCCAGGTCGATCTCGTCTGCGGCCACCTGCAGGCGGCGTTTCAGTGCGGCGGCGCTCTCGGTGCCGCCCTGCAGATGGCGCTGCAGCACGTCGCGCGTCAATCGTACCTCCGGTGCTTCACCGTCGGCCGCTTCCAGGTCGACCAGGCGCGCGGCCAGCGCCAGGCGCTCGCGGATGCGCTTGCGCAGTTCCTGGGTGGCGGCATCGGTGAAGGTCACCGCCAGGATCTGGCCGATGCGCAGGCCCTGCTCCACCACCAGGCGGGTGAACAACGTGGCCAGGGTGAAGGTCTTGCCGGTGCCGGCGCTGGCTTCGATCAGCCGGATGCCCTCCAGCGGCAGCGCCAGATAGGGATCGCGGCTGAGGGATTCGAGGCCGTCTTCGGCGATGGCGGTGTTCATGCGTCGCCCTCCTGGCGTGCTTCGGCGCCGAGAGCGCGGCCTTCGCGCACCGCGCTGAAGACCAGCTGGCTGTTGCGCAGCAGGTCAGCGTAGCTGGCCTCGGTAGCGAACGGGTCGGCACCCCGCAGCAGCAGCTGCCAGGCGTCGCTGCTGGATTCACCCCAGCTGCGGTCGCTGCCGTGCCACTGCTTCCAGCCTTCGCTGCGCTGCTTTTCTGCCGGCGCGTTGTACAGCACCCAGCCGGTGTACGGGGCAAAGCGCAGCGGCTCGCGCAGGCCACGCTGGCGCAGCTGCAGCAGCGCACGCAGCGCCGCACGTGCAGCGGGAACGCTCAGTGCCGGCAGTACATGCGGGCCGGGACCGGCGTCGCCGCCATCATGGAACTGCACAAGCGGCAGCGCGTCGCCCGCCGCATTCGCCAGCAGCCAGTCCAGGCCGTGGCGGATCACTGCATTGCCATTGAGCGTGCCGGCACGCAAGCGCACCAGCCCTTCCGGATGCCGATCGGCCACGCGGCCATGCAGGCGCACGCCATCGATGTCCACTTCGTAGCGACGGCTTTCCAGTGGTTCGCCCTGCATCCAGCCCAGCAGCGCACTGGCATACGGGCGTGTCTTCAACTGCTCCACCTCGAACTGACGCTCGCCCAATGGACCCGACGGCAGCAGGCCACGCGCGCGCAGCCGCGGGTACAACGGCTCGGTATCGCCGCTGAGCGTGGCGCGCACTACCGCCGCCTGCACGCTGCGCTTTTCCGGCCCGCGCGAGGACAGCACCAGCGGTTCCAGGTCATCCACCTCCTCGACCTCGTCGGCCAGGCGCAGGCCCAGCGACTGGGCGAGGAACTGTCCGGCCGGGTCGCACAGGAAGCGGCGCAGGGTATCGAGCGCGACCTCCTCCTCCACCGCGTCGTCGAGCGGCGGCGGCAACGGTGCATCGAACCACGGCTGCAGGCCACCGCGCTGGCCGGTGAGGCGACCGGCGGCCGGATGCCACTGGCGGCGATAGCTGAAGCGACGCGGATCGCCATCGCCGAACGCCGCCGGTGAGAACGGCTGCAGGGCGTGGCGCACGGTGAAGTCGCGGACCGCCGCAGGCGGATCGAGGTGATACGCGGCGGCGGCGTCGATCAGTTCGCTGACCAGCACCGACGGCTCGCGCACGCTGCCATCGCGCGGATCGGCGCCGAGATAGCTGAGATAGAACACCTCCTGCGCCGCGGCGAACAGCTGCAGGAACAGGAAGCGGTCATCCTCGCGGGTGGAGCGGTCGCCCGGACGGCGGCGCGGCGTATCCAGCTCGGCAGTGAGTTGGTTGAGACCGGCAGCGGGGTCACGGCGCGGGAAATCGCCATCATTGAGGCCGAGCACGCAGATCACCCGGAACGGCAGCAGGCGCATCGGCACCATGCGGCCGAAACTGATGCCACCGGTCAGCAGCGGTGCGCGCGTATCGGCCTCGCCCAGCGCGCCGGCGAAGTGCGCGCGCACCACCTCCGGCGGCACGCCTTCCTCGAAGCCGGCCTTGGCGGCATCTTCGGCGAACTGGTTGAGCAGCTTGCGCAGGCGCTCCAGCGCGCGCTGGCTGTTGGGGGAACTGGGCGCGGTGGGCAGCAGTGCATCCAGCAGCGACAGCAGGCGTTGCCGCCACTGCGCCGGGGTCAGCAGCTCGCCCAGTCGGCGCTGGTAGATGGCCAGCACGCGCAGCAGGCGCAGCAGCCGGTCCAGCGCGTCCAGCGCACCGCCTTCCAGTTCGATCCACGGCGCCACGCCGGCCAGGTCGGCCTCGCTGCCGGTGGCGTGGCCGAGTACCAGGCGATCCAGCGCGAACTGCCAGGTGTAGGCGTCGTCGGCCGGTGCCTGGTGCTGGTTGCGGTGTTTCGCATCCAGGCCCCAGCGTGCACCGGCCTGTTGCAGCCAGCCATGCAGGCGGTCGAAGTCCACCGCCTCCAGCCCGGCCGCCTCGGCCAGCGGCGCGCTGGCCAGCAGGTCCAGCACTTCGTTCAAGCCAAAGCGCGAGACCGGCAGGCCCAGCAGGTGCACGAACACATCGGCCAACGGCTCGCCGGCCAGCGGACTGCTGTCGGCCAGCGCATACGGAATGTGTTCCTCCTCGCCGCCGCGACCGCCGAACACCGCTTCCAGGTACGGCACATAGGGATCGATGTCCGGCGCCAGCACCGCGATCTCGCGCGCCTGCAGCGGCGGGTCGAAGCGCGGGTCCTGCAGCAGGCTGCGCAGCTGGTCGTGCAGCACCTGCAGCTCGCGCAGGCGGGTATGGCAGGCATGCACCTGCAGGCTGGGGTCGTCGCTGCGCAGGCCGTCGCGCAGCTCGCCCGAGGGCAGCGCGCGGCGGTGGAACAGGTCACGCTGCAGGCGATGCAGCAGGCTGTCGGACAGGCCGCCTTCGTCCAGGGTCGGGCGGGTGTCCTCCTCCGGATCGGAATAGGCAGCGATTTCGCCGGCCGGATGCACCACCTCGTAACTGCCCAGCACCGCCATGAAGTCGCGCCCGGCCGCACCCCAGGCTTCCAGCAGGCGGTTCTCGCCGGCCGCTTCGCCGAAGGGGTCCGGTGCGCCGCTGCGCAGGCGCTCGGCCAGCGTCTGCAGGTCACCCCAGTACGACTGCACCGGGGTAGGCATATAGAAATGCAGCTCGCCCACCCGCGCCTGGGTGGCCATCACCCGCAGCACGTCGGGCGAGATGTTGAGCGTTGCGAACGCAGACATGCGCGGTGGCAAGCCCTTCGGCAGCGGTTGGCCGGCACCTTCGAAACGGTCAAGGTACTCCTGGATGCGGCGCGCGCGGTAGTCGTGGCCCTGGGTGATGGTGCGCCACAGGATCGCCTGCGGGTCGGCAGGATCGGCACCGGCTGCCCAGCGCAGCAGCCAGTCACGGCGCCACGCCTGGTACTTTTCAAATACCGAGGCCAGCTCGCCGGCCAGCGCCCAGGGTTTCAATGCGTCACCGCCGGCAAGATAGGACTGCAGCGCACGCATCGGTGGCTGCGCCAGCAATGTCGGGTCGCGCAGGGCCTGGTACAGCTTCCAGTGCAGGCCGGCCGCGTCCAGATCGTCCTGCTCGCCGCTGACGTTGGCCTTCAGCGCGCGGGCCACGAACTCGCCCGGGGTGAGGAATTCGAGGTTGGCGGCGACACCGAATTCGGCGGCCAGTGTCGCTTGCAGCCAGCGGCGCATCGCCACCTGCGGGATCAACACCACTTCCGGCGCCAGCAACGGCTGGCCTGGCACCGGCGCACGCACGTTGCGCGCCAGCAGCGCGGCCAGCACGTCCAGCGAGTTGGAATGGTAGAGGCGGAAATCGCTGCCTGGGTCACTCATCATGCACAGTGTGCAGGACGGCAGGCAGTATTCAATGGTCGGCCCATCGACGGTACGGATTGTTCCGGGCTGCCGGCCGATTGTCCCGGCCTGCGCCACGCCCTGCCGTGCAACAATACTGCACCGTCCAGTCTGCTTATGTTCAGCCGGCTGGCCCGATCCTTCGATGTCTAAAAAACGTTAATGGTGCCCATGTCGGCTTCCACCTCCAGTCTGGTGCAGTTGTCCAACGTCCGCATCGACCGGAGCGGACGCACGATCCTGCGTGACGTGTCGCTGCAGGTGCCGCAGGGCAGCATCACCGCCGTGCTCGGCCCCTCCGGCAGCGGCAAGTCGACCCTGCTGGCGGCGCTGACCGGCGAACTGCGACCGGTGGCCGGCGACGTCACCCTGTTCGGCAAGCCGATCCCGCATGACAGCAGCGCGCTGCTGGAGATGCGCAAGAGCGTGGGCGTGCTGCTGCAGGGCAATGGCCTGCTGACCGATCTCACCGTGGCCGAAAACGTCGCACTGCCGCTGCGTACGCATACCCGCTTGCCGGCCGCCGTGCTGCGCCGGCTGGTGGAGATGAAGCTGCATGCGGTGGGCCTGCTGGCCGCCGCCGACGCCTGGCCGCGCGAACTGTCCGGCGGCATGGCGCGCCGCGTGGCGCTGGCCCGTGCGCTGGCGCTGGACCCACCACTGATGATCTACGACGAGCCGCTGACCGGGCTGGACCCGATCGCCTCCGGGGTGATCATGAGCCTGATCCAGCGCCTCAACCACAGCCTGGGCCTGACCAGCATCATCGTCAGCCACCACGTGCACGAGACCCTGCCGATCTGCGACCAGGTGATCGCCATCGCCAATGGCGGCGTCGTGTTCCAGGGGACGCCCGAGGCACTGCAGTCCAGCCAGGATCCGCTGCTGCGGCAGTTCCTGCATGGCCAGCCGGATGGCCCGATTCCGTTCGATGCCGCGCCACGCGCGAGGGTTGCCTGATGCCGTTCGTCCAAGCCACCCGCTCGCTGGGCCGCGCCGGGCTGTTCTCGCTGACCGTGCTGCGCGGTTCCCTGCCGACCCGTGATTTCCTGTCCGAGCTGACCCGCGAGATCTACAAGATCGGCGCGCGCTCGCTGCCGATCATCGCCGTCGGTGGCGCCTTCGTCGGCCTGGTGCTGACCCTGCAGGGCTACCGCACGCTGACCACCTTCGGCGCGGCCGACGCGTTGTCGACCCTGCTTGGCCTGTCGCTGTACCGCGAACTGGCGCCGGTGCTGACCGCGCTGCTGTTCATCGGCCGCGCCGGCAGTTCGATCGCCGCCGAGCTGGGCCTGATGCGCGCCACCGACCAGATCAAGGCGCTGGAGCTGATGGCGATCGACCCGGTGGCCAAGGCCGTGGCGCCACGCTTCTGGGCGGCGGTGCTGACCGTGCCGCTGCTGACCGGCATCTTCTGCTCGCTGGCGATCAGTGCCAGCTACTTCGAGGCCGTGCACGTGCTGGGCCTGGACAATGGCGTGTTCTGGTCGGCGCTGCGCAACAGCGTCGATTTCTGGGATGACTTCGGCGTGGCGATGCTGAAGTCGGCGATCTTCGGCGGCACCGCCGCGCTGGTCGCCGCCTATGTTGGTTTCCATGCCGAGCCGACCATTGAAGGCACGTCGGTGGCGACCACCCGTGCAGTGGTCAACGCTTCGCTGCTGGTGCTGATGTTCAACTTCGTTCTGTCGGCAATGTTGTTCACCTAACCCCTCCACCGGCGGTGCGCAGGCGCGCGCGGCCACCACGACTCGATCAGGTAATCCACATGGCCATCCGCGGTCCCAGACTCGAATTCTCCGTCGGCGCTTTCCTGCTGCTGGCCCTGGCCTCGCTGATGGTGCTGGCGGTGGCCTCGACCAACCAGCGCTGGAGCTGGGGCAGCCAGGGCTACGAGCTGAAGGCGCGCTTCTCCCAGGTCGGCCAGCTGCGCAAGCAGGCGCCGGTGAAGATCGGCGGCGTCACCGTCGGCCAGGTCGCCTCCATCGACCTGGACCCGGTGAAGTTCGAATCGATCGTGACCCTGCGCATGGACAGCAAGGTCAAGGACCTGCCGGCGGACACCTCGGCCGGCATCTTCACCAGTGGTTTGCTCGGCGAGAGCTATATCGGACTGCAGCCGGGCGGTGATCCGGACGTGCTGAAGGCCGGCGACGAAATTGTCTTCACCCAGCCGGCGGTTGACCTGATCCAGCTGGTCGGCAAGTACATGTTCAGTGGCGGCGCCGGTGGCGGCGCTGCTCAGAAGCCCAACGATGGCGCGCAGGCGCCTGCAACGGAACCGCAACCATGAAGATGAAACTGATCCCGGCCCTGCTCGCCTCGGCGCTGCTGGCGGCTACTCCGTTCCTCGCCCAGGCCCAGGCCGCCGCCCCCGCCGCTGCCGCGGCGCAGGGCCAGGCCGGCAAGGTGGTGATCGATGCCAGCACGCGCATCCTCACCACCCTGCAGCAGCGCAGGAGCGAATTCGGCAGCAATCCGGCCAGCCTGCGCAACTACATCGACAGCGAACTGAACCGCACCTTCGACCGCGACTATGCCGCGCGCCTGGTGCTGGGCCCGCACGCCCGTGGTGCCTCGGATGCCGACATCAAGCTGTTCGCCGATGCCATGGCCGACAGCCTCATGCAGCGCTACGGTTCGACCCTGCTCAACATCCAGGGCAAGCCGAGCTTCCGCCTGAAGGGTGAAAGCCCGCTGCCGGGCAACCGCGGCGTGCGCGTGAGCACCGAGCTGGTGCGTGCCGGCAGCGAGCCGACCCCTGTCGAGTACTGGATGCGCAACGTGAACGGCCAGTGGAAGATCTTCGACGTCAACATCGAAGGCATCTCCTACGTGCAGACGTTCCGCAACCAGTTCGACACCCCGCTGCGCCAGAAGGGCATCAAGCAGGTGGCCAGCGAGCTGCACAGCGGCAGCATGCAGGCCGGGCCCGCGGGCAATGGCAAGTAACGCACTGGCGCTGCTGGAAGGCGACACCCTGCGCCTGCGCGGGGTGCTCGACCGCGCTGCGGTGATCGCGCTATGGCCGCAGCTGCAGGCCCTGCCGGCAAAGCTGGCACGGCTGGATCTGGCTGAGGTCGAACGCGTGGACAGCGCCGGCCTGGCCCTGCTGGCCGAGCTGGCGGCACGTGCGCGCAAGGCCGGCCATCCGCTGGTGATCACCGGCGCGCCGGCTGGCTACAACGAACTGAGCGCGGCCTACCGGCTGTCGCCCAACCTGGATTTCAACGCTACTTCTGCTGCGAGCTGACATGAACGTCGTGCGCACTCTCCCCCTGATCGTCCTGGCCACCGCCCTCACCGCCTGTGCCGGCAAGCCCGCGCGCAGCGATGCACCGGCAGCCAGCACCGTGGTCCCGGCCAGTTCTTCCACCTCGCCCGCCGTCGCGGCCACCGATGCCGGCACGGCTGACGCTGCCCTGGTCGCGCCGGTGGCCAATCCGCCGGCTGCTGCCGCATCGTCGCCGGCTGCTCCCACCGACAGCGGCGACGGCAGCGCGGCGAAGACCTCAGCCGCCACCGCGCCCGGTGGCGATGACGACTTCGATGCCCTCTATGGCGGTGCCGGCAACACCACCAACGCAGCGGCCTACGATCCGTGGGAACCGTTCAACCGCAAGGTGCACAAGTTCAACAACGCGGTCGACCGCGGCGTCGCGCGTCCGCTGGCCACCGCCTATACCCACGTGGTGCCGCGCTTCGCCCGCACCGGCGTCAGCAACTTCTTCAGCAACCTGCGCGCGCCGGTGACCATCACCAACCAGCTGCTGCAGGGCCGCGGTGCCGATGCATGGGACAGCCTCGGCCGCTTCCTGATGAACAGCACGCTGGGCATCGGTGGCCTGTTCGATCCGGCCAGCAAGGCGATGGTGCCGCGCCGCAATGAGGACTTCGGCCAGACCCTGGGTGCCTGGGGCTGGCGTCGTTCGCGCTACGTGGAACTGCCGTTCTTCGGCCCGCGTACCGTGCGCGACGTGTTCGGCCTGGCCGGCGACATTCCGCTGTCGCCGATCCGCCGTATCGAAGAGGACAAGGTCCGCATCGGCCTGCAGGGCCTGCAGCTGGTCGATACCCGCGCGCAGCTGCTGGCGATCGACGACCTGCGTGACACTGCCGTGGACGAGTACTCGCTGGTGCGCGATGCATGGATGCAGCGTCGCAACTACCAGATCGAGAACGATCTGCGCAGCAAGCGCGAGCGCGGCCACGACGACGCCAATTCGCCGATCCCGGTCGATGCGATGCCGATGCCGCAGTGGACGCACTGAGTCCTGTCAGCGACGCATGAAAAACCCCGCCTCGGCGGGGTTTTTCTTTGGCGCCGTGGGTGGGGTCGGAGCCCTTTCACGTGGAAAGGGATCCGACCCCGGCCGATCAGGCAGCCAGCGCGGCTTCGATGGCTTCGCGCAGGCGCGCGTCGTCAGCCGCCACGTCCGGGGCGAAGCGGGCGATGACCTTGCCGTCGCGGCCGACCAGGAACTTCTCGAAGTTCCACAGCACCGCCGGCGCGGCGTGGATCGGAATCTCCTTGCTGGCCAGGCGCTCGCGCAGCGGGCCTTCGCCGATCGACTGCGGCTGCGCAGCGGTCAGCTGCTGGTACAGCGGGTGGGTGTCGTCACCGGCCACGCTGATCTTGGAGAACATCGGGAAACTGACATCGTAGGTGAGCTGGCAGAACTGGTGGATCTCCGCTTCGCTGCCAGGCTCCTGGCCGAGGAAGTTGTTGGCCGGGAAGCCCAGCACTTCCAGGCCCTGTGCGTGCTTTTCCGCATACAGCGCCTGCAGGCCTTCGTACTGCGGGGTCAAGCCGCACTTGGAGGCGACGTTGACCAGCAGCAGTACCTTGCCCTGGTAGTCGGCAAGCGAGGACGGCTGGCCGTCGATGGTGGTGAGGGAAATGTCCTGGATCGAAGTGCTCACGCGGGGGCTCCGGCAACAGCGGGGAATGGCCCACCAGCATAGCGCCGCGCGATGTCGGTCGTGCCGGCCGCTGGCCGGCAATCGTGCGATCGTTCGCAAGGGTTCATGAGGCTGCCAGCACTACGATCAGTCCACGCAGATCATGCCCTGCGCCTTGCCCTCATCAATGCGCTGGCGGCAGCCGAAGTTCTGGCGGGCATCGCGCTGGCAGGTGCCGGTGGCGGGGCTGCCAACCGCCACTTCGCCGCCGGCAAGGCACTGGCCCGTGCAGTCGCTCTTGCGGCTGCAGGCCTTGCCCGCATCGGCGTAGGGAATCACGCACTGTTCGCGCTGCAGCCGGCCCAGCCGCTGCAGGGTGCCGCCAGCGGCCTGGCAGTCCACATCGCGCGCTTCGCGGTAGGCCTCGGCTGCTTCGGGGCTGGTGGCTGCGGCGGGTGCCGCCGCCGGATTGGCAGCCGGCGGTGCGCTGCTGCAGGCGACAAGCAGCGCGGTCAGGATGAGACTGGTGCAGAGGCGCAGGCGCATGGCGTTACCTGATCCAGTAGGACAGGCCGCCAGCATACGCATCGACCATGCAGGCGGCGTGTCGACGTAGCTCAGGCTTCGTCGCCTTCGTCGCCTTCGTTGCCTTCGTCCTCGGCCGTGGCATCAGCATCGGCCAGGCCGCCCAGCAGGGATTGCGCCTGCTCTGACGCCAGCGACTCCACGCCGCGCAGGCGCCGTTCGATGGTGCGCGTCTTGCGGCTGGCTTCGCCGATGCTGCGGCCGACCGTGGTGATCTGCTTCTCGGCCTTCTCGAGAATGCCGGCGAACTTGCCGAACTCGCTCTTCACCGCACCCAGCAGGCTCCACACCTCGCTGGAACGCTGCTCGATGGCCAGCGTGCGGAAGCCCATCTGCAGGCTGTTGAGCAGCGCGGTGACCGTGGTCGGTCCAGCCACCACCACGCGGTGCTCGCGCTGCAACAGGTCGACCAGGCCCGGGCGCCGGATCACTTCGGCATACAGGCCTTCGGTTGGCAGGAACATCACCGCGAAGTCGGTGGTGTGCGGCGGCGCGATGTACTTGTCGCAGATCGACTTGGCCTGCACGCGCACCGCGCGTTCAAGCTGGATGCCCTGCAGGCGCACGCCGTCGGCGTCACCCTGTTCCTGCGCGTCGAGCAGGCGCTCGTAGTCCTCGCGCGGGAACTTGGAGTCGATCGGCAGCCACACCGGCGTGTCGTCGCTGCTGCGGCCCGGCAGGCGCACCGCGATATCGACCATCTCGCCACTGTCCGGGCGTACCTTCACTGCCCGCGCGTACTGTTCCTGGGTGAGCGTCTGTTCGAGGATGTTCTCCAGCTGTACTTCGCCCCAGCTGCCACGGTTCTTGACGTTGGTCAGCACACGCTTGAGATCGCCAACGCCGGTGGCCAGCTGCTGCATCTCGCCAAGACCGCGCTGCACCTGTTCCAGGCGCTCGGAAACCAGCTTGAAGGAGTTGCCCAGGCGTGTTTCCAGCGTCGACTGCAGCTTTTCGTCCACGGTGTGGCGCATCTGCTCCAGCTTCTGCGCATTGTCGTTCTGCAGCGCGCGCAGCTGCTCTTCCAGCGTGGCGCGCATCTCGGCGATGCGCTGTTCGTTGCGCTGGGTCAGTTCCTGCAGGCGCAGGCCAAGGCTTTCGGTCAGGCGCTGCTGCGACTGCGCGCCTTCCTCTCGGCCCTTGCGCGCGTCATCGACCAAGGTCTGGCGCAACGCACCCAGCTGGGTGTCGGTACGCCCGGTGAGTTCCTGCAGCTGCTGGCCGAAGGCGTGGATGCGCGCTTCCTGCTGCTGGCCGAAGGTTTCCAGCTGGCCGCGCAGTTCCTGCAGGCGCTGCCCCATGAGTGCGGCGCCACGCTGCTGGCTCTCCGCCGCCTCGGCACGCGCCTTGCGGGCGTCCTCGCCCAGCGCCTCGCGCAGCAGGTCCAGGCGCTGGTCGGTGCGGGTGGACAGATCGGTCAGCGCGCGGGCAAAGCCATCGAGCTGTTCGCGCAGCTCGCTGCGACCGGCGCGCGCCTCCTCACGCACCGCCTGTTCGAGGCGGTCGTGCGGCGGGCGGCGCAGCAGGGCGACAAGCTGCAGGATGAGCACGGCCAATAGAAGGCCGCCAATGAGCAGATATTCGGTTTGCATGGGGCAAGTGTAGGCTGGCGGAGTCTCAGCTGCTGCGCCAGAACCATGCTCGCTCTGTACGGAAAGCCCACCTCCATCAACGTGCGCAAGGTCCTGTGGCTGTGCGCGGGGCTGGATCTGCCCCTGCGCCACGAGCCTGCGCCACCCGCGGACCTGCTGGCCGCACTGAATCCGAACCGGCAGGTACCGGTGCTGCGCGATGGCGACTTCGTGCTGTGGGAGTCCAACAGCATCTGCCGCTACCTTGCTGCCCGCGCCGGCCGTGACGACCTGCTGCCCGCAGCAGCGCAGGCCCGGGCCCGGGTGGAGCAGTGGATGGACTGGCAGTCCAGCGACCTCAACAGCGCCTGGCGCCATGTGTTCATGGCGCGCGTGCGCCAGCATCCGGACTACCCGGACGATGCCCGCGCCGAGGCCAGCCTGGCGCAGTGGAACCGGTTGATGGGGGTGCTTGATGCACAGCTGGCCGCCACCGAAGCCTACGTGGCGGGCAGCACCTTCACCCTTGCAGATATCGTGCTGGGGCTGTCGACCCAGCGCTGGCGCAGCACACCCGGCCACAAGCCCGCGCTGCCACACCTCGCGGCGTGGTTCGAACGCCTGCGCCAGCAGCCCGGTTTCGCCGAACACGTCGACAACGGCGTGGCCTGAGGCAGGGGTCAGATCCCTTTCCCGGGGGAAAGGGATCTGATCCCAAGAGCGACCCCAAGGGCGCGGGAACGACCCGGCCTTACCAGCCTTCCAGCACGATCTTGCCCTTGGCGCGGTGACTCTCCAGCAGCGCATGCGCGCGCCGCAGGTTGGCCGCGTCGATGCGCCCGAAATGCTCGCCCAGCGTTGTCTGCAGCACGCCGGCATCGATCAGCTCGGCCACCCGGTTCAGCAGGTCGTGCTGGCGCTGCATGTCCGCGGTCTTGTACAGCGGGCGGGTGAACATCGACTCCCAGTGCAGCGACAGTGCCTTGCGCTTGAGCGCCATCACGTCCACCTGGCCCGGATCGTCGATCAGGCCGAACTGGCCCTGCGGCGCCAGCAGCTCCACGATCTGCGCGTAGTGCTGGTCGGAGTGGGTCAGGCTGGCCACGTGCTGCACCTCGCTGATGCCCAGCCGTGCCAGTCCCTCGGCCAGCGGCAGGCGGTGGTCGATCACGTGGTGTGCGCCCATCGCATACACCCAGTCCTGGGTGTCCGGGCGCGATGCGGTGCCGATCACCGTCAGTTTCGTCAGCTTCCGCGCCAGCTGCACCAGGATCGAACCGACACCGCCAGCAGCACCGATCACCAGCAGGGTCTGGCCTTCACCGCCGCCCTCCGGAATGCGCAGGCGGTCGAACAGCAGCTCCCAGGCCGTGATCGCGGTCAGTGGCAGCGCGGCGGCGGCCGCATCGTCGAGACTGGCCGGCTTGCGGCCGACGCTGCGCTCGTCCACCAGCTGGTACTCGGCATTGCTGCCCGGGCGGTCGATCACGCCGGCGTAGTAGACCGCGTCGCCAGGCTGGAACAGGGTGACCTCGCTGCCCACCGCGTCGACGATGCCGACCGCGTCCCAGCCCAGCACGCGCGGGCCGTCGGTGGCCACGCCGCGGCGGACCTTGGTGTCGACCGGGTTCACCGCCACCGCGCGCACCGCCACCCGCAGGTCGCGTGGGCCGGGCTGCGGCAGTTCCAGTTCGATATCGATCAGGGCCCGGGTGTCGTCGATCGGCAGGCCGGCGTGGGTGTAGGCAATGGCGCGCATGGCAGCGGTCCAGTGGGGAAGGAGTGCACAGGTTGCGCCGCGCACGGTCGCTCAGAAAGGCGCAGAATCGGGCAGCACTTTCACTCCGGCAATGAAGATGATCCGCTTCGACGACCTGCAGTTGTTCGTCCGCACGGCCGCACTGGGCAGCTTCTCCCAGGCGGCCCGCGAGGCCGATCTGTTACCCGGACAGGTCGCTGCAGCCGTGGCGCGGCTGGAACGCGAACTGGACCTGCGCCTGTTCGTGCGTACCACCCGCAGCCTGCGCCTGACCGGCGAGGGCGCGCTGTACCTGCCGTATGCGCAGGAGGTGCTGGCTACCCTGCGCGAAGGGCGGGCCCGCGTGCAGGGCGAGGACGCCGAACTGCATGGCACGCTGCAGCTGTCGGCGCCGTCGGACTTTGGTCGCAACCTGCTGCTGCCGTGGCTGACCGCGTTCCGAGCCGCGCATCCACGGCTGCGCCTGCACCTGCGGCTGTCCGATGAAGTGGCCGACGTGTTCCGCGATCCGGTCGATGTGGCGATCCGCATCGGCCACTTCGACGACGCCAGCTACGTGGCCCTGCCCCTGCTCGAAGGCAACCGTCGTGTGCTCGCGGCTTCGCCCGATTACCTGCAGCGACGGGGCACGCCGGTGCGCCTGGACGAACTGCGCGAGCACGATTGCCTGGTCTACCAGCTCAGTGGCCGCGCCTACGATCGCTGGTCGTTCGAGGTCGAAGGGCGCCGCACCGTGATCCCGGTGCGCGGCCCGCTGGTCTGCGACGACGCCGACGTGGTGCGGCGCTGGGCGGTGGCCGGCGAAGGCATCACCTACAAATCCTGGCTGGACCTGCGCGAAGACGTGCTGGCCGGACGCCTGCAGCTGCTGCTCGACGGCGTCGGCAGCCACATTCCGCTGCAGCTGGTGTGCCCGCACCGCAAGCAGTTCTCGCCGGCGGTGCGGCAGCTGCATGCGCAGCTGCGCCAGCACCTGCAACCGCTGCTGTCTGGCATGCCCGATGGACTCCCCCACCCCCTGTCGCCCACCCCGGTGCTGGCCGACAATGGCAGCCCCCCGTAAGAGAGAACACCGCCATGCCGTGGATGGGCATCCAGGACCTGTGGACGTTTCTGGTCGCTGTGCTGGTGTTTCTCGCCCTGCCCGGCCCCGGCACCTTCACCCTGCTGACCGCCACCGGCCGTGGCGGCGTGCGCGGCGGCTACACCGCACTGGCCGGCCTGCTGGTCGGTGACCAGATCCTGATGTGGCTGGCGCTGGCCGGTGTCGCCGCACTGCTGAAGGCCAACCCCTTGGTCTTCCACGCTGTGCAGTACCTGGGTGCGGCCTACCTGGTATGGGTGGGCATCAGCCTGCTGCGCACGCCGAAGCACGAGGGCGGTGACGCCGGCCCGATCCGCATGCAGCCGGGCCGCTACTTCCAGCAGGCGATCCTGGTCAGCCTGCTCAACCCGAAGGCGATCCTGTTCTACATGGCCTTCCTGCCGCTGTTCATCGATCCGAAGGCGCACCAGGGCATCGCCACCTTCGCGGCCCTGGCCGGCATCATCCTGGTGGTCAGCATCGCCTACTGCTCGATGCTGATCGGTGTGGGCAACCTGGCCCGCCGCCGGTTGATCCAGCATCCGCGCATCAGCGATGCGCTGCGCCGGGTGGCCGGCCTGTTCCTTGTCGGGTTCGGCATCCGGTTGGGGTTGAACGGATGAAGGCCTGGCTGGCAACCGCGGTCGCACTACTGCTCGCCGGCACCGCCTCTGGTACCACCGTGCAGGACCATCGCTGCCTGAGCGGCGGTCGCAATGACAGCATCCACCTGGAATGGCGCTGGCTGAAAGACGGCCGGGCCGATGTGCGCTACGCCGGGCAGCGCGAGCGCCTGCCCCTGCACCGGATCTCGATGGAGACCACGGTGCTGGCCGAAGATCGCCCGTACCAGTTCGACAGCGTCTGGGAAGAACGCATCGACGGACGCCTCAACGGCCGCTACCTGCTGAGCACGCAGGGTGCCCTGGTGCTGGATCTGCGTTACGAACGCGCCCGCGATGGCCGCAGCACCACCTTCCACGACGACCCCGAAGCCTGGCAGGAAGACGGCTGCCGCTGGCCCGGCAGGGTGGCTGAGTGAGCACCATCGACGACGACACCCTGCTGGAGCGCAGCTGGGAGTATCGGGAGGAGACGCTGTACCGGCGGTTGTTCGGCGATACCGGACCGGGGATCTACCCCCTCGACATGGATCTGCTGCGCAACGTCTTCAAGCAGGAGCAGATCGACCCGCGCTGGCTGCATGTCGGCGTCAATGCGTGCCCTCCGCACGGTGATCGACGGCACTGGATCTATGTCAGCACCGGCCTGTCCAACCCCTGGGAAGGGCGGCACGAAGATGGAGATTCGGGGTGGGGCATCGAACTGATGCTTGAGACGCAGGATGAAGCGACGTGGGCGCTGACCACCTTGCGCTGGTTCACCGCGTACCACCTGCTGCTGTGCCACTCACGCATGCCCGGCAATCCGTTGGCGCCATGGGACCGGCTGAAGCTGGGGGGGCCGGTGGATCACGCAGGGAGCATGCTGCAGGCGGCCGTCTTCGTGCCGTCATTGCACTTTCCGGGACCCCAGCAACTGCCATCGGGACGATTCGACTTCCTGCAGCTGCTGCCGTTGACCCTGGACGAGCACGCGTTCGGCCGCGCGCATGGCTTCGAAGTGCTGGTGGCCCAGTTGAGAACCCAAGGTGCGGCGCCGGTGATCGATCCGCAGCGGGTCAGCATCGATCTGGCCCCTGCTCTCGTACTTCAATCGCCTCCGGGCTCGCCTTGAGGGATCGAATCATTTCGAACCCTGCCAGCATTTGTGCCGATTCCGGCAGCGTGGCCGGGGTGCAGCGCGCGCCCCGCCATGCATGACCCCCGTCAGTGGTAATGCTGCGCTGCGTTCGGTCACACTCGGGAACTTGTCGTTCTTAGTCACCCCTTCCGAGGCCTGCATGTCCCTGTTCCGGCGCAAGTCCCTAGATTCCGTCACCGTCCACGAAGCCGGCAGGCGTCTGATCCCGACGCTCAGCTGGCCGCACCTGATCGCGTTGGGTATTGGCGCCATCGTCGGTACCGGCATCTACACGCTGATCGGCGTCGGTGCCAACCTGGCCGGCCCGGCCGTGCTGATCTCCTTCGCCATCGCCGGTGCGGTCTGCGCCTGCGCGGCGCTGTCCTACGCCGAGCTGTCGACGATGATGCCGGCCGCCGGCAGTGCCTACACCTACAGCTACAGTGCGCTGGGCGAGGTGTTTGCCTGGGTGGTGGGCTGGAGTCTGATCCTGGAGTACTCGCTGGTGGTGAGTACGGTGGCGGTGGGCTGGTCCGGCTACTTCGTCGGCTTCCTCGAATGGGTCCACACCCAGTTCGGCTGGAACGTGCACCTGCCGGCCTGGCTGGCGGCCGGCCCGCACGTGGAAGGCGGCATGATCAACCTGCCGGCGATCATCATCACCTGGCTGGTGGCCGGCATGCTGATGGCCGGCACCAAGGAAAGCGCCACCCTCAACGCCGTCCTGGTGGTGTTCAAGCTGATCGCGCTGGCCATCTTCGTGGCCGTGGCCCTGCCCGCCTTCGACAGCGCCAACCTGCAGCCGTTCATGCCGTATGGCTTCGCCAAGTCGATGGGCCCTGACGGCGTTGAGCACGGCGTGATGGCGGCCGCGGCGATCATCTTCTTCGCCTTCTACGGCTTCGATGCGATCTCCACCGCCGCCGAGGAAACCAAGAACCCGGGCCGCGACCTGTCGATCGGCATCATCGGTTCGATGATCGGCTGCACCATCGTCTACGTGCTGGTGGCGCTGGCCGCCGTGGGTGCGATGAGCTACGCCGTGTTCGGCCACAGCGCCGAGCCGCTGGCGCTGATCATGCGCCAGCTGGGCCATCCGACCGCGGCGATGGTGATCGGCGTGATCGCGATCATCGCCCTGCCGACCGTGCTGCTGGCCTTCCTGTACGGCCAGAGCCGCATCTTCTTCGTGATGAGCCGTGATGGCCTGCTGCCGCGTGGCCTGTCCAAGGTCAACGCGCGCACCGGCACGCCGGTGGCGACCACGCTGTTCACCGCAGTGGTGGTGTCGGCGCTGGCCGGTGTGGCGCGCCTGGACGAGATTGCCGCGCTGGCCAACGCCGGTACCCTGGCCGCGTTCACCGCCGTCGGCATCTGCCTGGTGGTGCTGCGCCTGCGCGAGCCGAACCGCGAGCGCACGTTCCGCACGCCGCTGGCCTTCGTGGTCGGCCCGCTGGCCGCGCTGGGCTGCATCTACCTGTTCCTCAGCCTGCCGCACACCACCCAGCTGTATTTCCTGCTGTGGAACGTGGCCGGCCTGGTGCTGTACTTCCTGTACAGCCGTCGCCACGCGCTGATCGCGAAATAACCGGATCGCCGGTAGTGCCGGCCGCTGGCCGGCACCTCTCATCCTGTTGATACGGGCAATGCCGGCCAGCGGCCGGCACTACCGCAGGGCGGTCAACCGCCCTGCTTTGCCGCGTAGTCCTGCGCCTGGCGCATCACCCGCAGCAGGTTGCCGCCCCAGATGCCGGCAATCTGCTGCTCGGTGTAACCCTTGCGCAGCAGCCACGCGGTGATCTTCGGCAGCTGGCTGACATCGGGCAGGTCGCTCAGGCCACCGCCGCCATCCCAGTCCAGGCCGATGCCCACGTGCTCGGGGCCGACCACCTTGAGGATGTGCTCGAAGTGGGCGAAGAAGTCGTCGAGGCTGGCATGGCGCACCGGGTGTTCGTGGTCCAGCGCCTGCTCGGCCTTCAGCAGGGCGACGCCCTGCTCGATGCCCATGCCTTCCCAGCCACCCAGCTGCTTGCTCAGCGCTTCCTCGGCCTGCTTGCGCTCGGGTGTCTTTGCGGTGTCGATCAGGTAGCCGCCATAGGCGTTCACCTGGATCACGCCGCCGGCCTTGGCCAGCTTGCGCAGGCGCGCGTCATCAAGATTGCGCGGGTGGTCGTAGACCGCCTTGGCTGAGCTGTGCGACAGCACGAAGGGCACCGGCATCATTGCCAGCAGGTCATCGAACACCGCGTCGGACGCATGCGACTGGTCGATCACGATGCCCAGCTTCACCGCCTGCTGCACCAGGTCCTTGCCGGCCGGGCTCAGGCCTTTCCATTCCGCTCCCTTGGGGTCGGTGGCCGAATCGGCGAACTCGTTGTTGGCGAAGTGCACGGTACTGAGCAGGCGCAGGCCGGCACGGTGGTAGAACGAGAGCAGGCTGGGGTCTTCCACCAGCGGGCTGGCGTTTTCCATGCTGATGTAGACCACGCGCTTGCCGGCGGCCTTGATCCGTGCCGCGTCATCGGCGGTCAATGCCAGCGCGAAACGCTCGGGATTGGCGGCCAGCATTTCGCGGATCTCCAGCAGCCGCTGCAGGCCATGGTCACGCTCGGCGAGGTGCGCGGCTGGGCTGCGGTCGCCCTGATCGGTGTAGATCGCCCAGAAGCCACCGTCCAGCGCGCCCTCGACCATGCGCGGGTAGTCCACTTGCGAGAGTGCGTTGCGGTCGTGGCGCTGCTCGATGTCGAAGCCGGTCCGGCCGAAATTGGCCGGCGTATCCAGGTGGCTGTCGAGCGTGACCAGGCGCTGCTGCAGCGCCTTGGCGCGGGCCAGTTCCTGTGCGCTGAACTCGATGGCATGAGCCGACAGCGGCGCACACAGCGCCAGGGCAAGCACGACGGACAGGTGGCGCAACGATGGCATGGGCTCTCACCGGCAATGGGAAGAGCCCGACCATAGCGCTGCAGCCGGCAGATTTGTAGAGTCGGGCTCACGCTCGGCTGCCAGGCACCGCGAGTCGAGCATGAATCGTATTCACGGCCCAGCGGCCAGCTTCCCGCGCATTGCGATGCGTTCGAAACAATGGCGCCCCCAGGATCAGGTGGCGCGGCTCGCCTCTACATCGTCCCGCGGTCAGTCGACCACGCGGCAGAACACGGCCTTCAGGTAACGCGATTCCTGCACGTGGGCCATGAACGGATGGTCCGGACCCGCACCAGCGACCTTCAGGATCTGGATCGTGCGGCCAGAGAAATAGGCCGCGCGGCGCAGCATGTCGAGGAACTGGTCCTCGGCCACCAGGCCGGTGCAGGAGAACGTGGCGAACAGGCCACCCGGCTTGACCACGCCCAGCGCCAGCTTGTTCATGTCCAGGTACTTCTTCAGCGCGGTGATGACCTGGTCGCGGTCGCGGGTCATCTTCGCCGGATCCAGGATCACCACGTCGTACTGCTCGCCGCGGTTGGCGGCGTCGCGCAGCCACGGGAAGATGTCGGACTGGATGAACTTCGGGCGCACGTTGTTCAGGCGCGAATTGCCCTTGGCGATCTGGATGACGTCCTCATCGATGTCGATGCCGACCACTTCCGAAGCGCCACGCGCAGCGGCATACACGGCGAAACCGCCGGTGTTGCAGCACAGGTCCAGCACGCTCTTGCCTTCCACCTGCTGGCTCAGCCACTCGCGGTTCTCGCGCTGGTCGGCGAAGAAACCGGTCTTGTGCGCGCCGGCCGGGTCGGCGCGGAACTTGATGCCGTACTCGGTGATCACCGACGCTTCGGTGGTGGTGTTGCCGTGGAAGTCGAAGCTCTCCTGCTTCTGCACGTGTTCGTCGGCAAAGCTGTGGAAACGGCAGCCCGGGAACTGCTCGCGCAGGGCGTCGTAGATCCATTCGCGGTGGCGGAACATGCCGGCGGCGAAGAACTCGACCACCACCAGGTCGCCGTAGCGATCCACCACCAGGCCGGACAGGCCGTCGCCTTCGCTGTGCACCACGCGCCAGGCGTCGGAGACCGCGTCGAGCTTCAGCACCTCACGGCGCAGCGACACCGCCTGGGCGATCTTGCGCGAGAACCAGCCGGCATCGACCGGCACGTTCTGGTCGGTTTCGAGGATGCGCACGGCAATGCGCGAGTGCCCGTTGTAGAACCCGCGGCCAATGAACTCGCCATCGATGCCGACCACGTCGACGATGGAACCGGGCTTGGGCCGGACGGTCGGTTTCTCGACCAGTTTCTGGAAGATCCACGGGTGGCTGGAACGCCACGCATTCTTGAGGCGGACAATCGGAAGGGGGGTATTCATCCACCCATTGTAAACCGGGCGCCGGGGGTCGGATCCCCGCAGGGGCTCTGACCCCAGTGTGGCGACGATGGGGTCGGAGCCCCTTTGGGGATCCGACCCCTGGCCTCCCCATTTGACGGCGGCGGGGCCAGACGGCAGAATCGGCGCCAGAAGGGGAGTAGCTCCCAGACGTTGTCGCCGTCATTTCGAGCCCGCAGGCTCCGGTGCAACGGCAGTTCCAGCCGACTGGAACTGCGAGCGAGACCTTCGCCGTACTGGCGAAGCTCTGTCCCTGGATCCCCCTCCCGATCCTCCGTTGCAGATCCTCGCCGTCCGGCCTGGCATTCATCTTTCCAACGGACATTCCCAATGCAGACGATCGGTAACGTGTGGTTGTGGGGCGGCTTCGCAGCGGTGGTGGTCATCGCCCTGCTGGTCGACCTCGTGTTGATGCGCCATGGTGGACCGCACAAGGTCACCTTCAAGGAGGCCCTGTGGTGGTCCATCGGCTGGGTCGCGCTGGCCCTGCTGTTCAATGCGGGCCTCTGGTACTACCTGAATGAGACCGCAGGCCAGGTGGTGGCGAACAAGGTCGGCCTCGAGTTCCTGACCGGCTACCTGGTCGAGAAGGCGCTGGCGGTCGACAACATCTTTGTGTTCCTGATGATCATGAGCTACTTCGCGGTGCCGGAGGAGCAGCGCCAGAAGGTGCTGATCATCGGCATCCTGGGTGCGATCGTGCTGCGTACGATCATGATCTTCGCCGGCAGCGTGCTGATCAGCCAGTTCCATTGGCTGCTCTACGTGTTCGGCGCCTTCCTGCTGTTCACCGGCTGGAAGATGTGGTTCGCCGCCGGCCAGGAGCCGGACCTGGAAACCAATCCCGCCCTGCGCTGGATGCGCAAGCACCTGCGCCTGCTGCCGGACTATGCCGGCAACGCACTGAGCGTGAAGCGCGACGGCGTGCGCTGGTTCACCCCGCTGTTCGCGGTGCTGATCCTGATCGCGGTCACCGACGTGATCTTCGCCGTGGACAGCATCCCGGCGATTTTCGCGATCACCACCGACCCGTTCATCGTGCTCACCTCCAACGTGTTCGCGGTGCTGGGCCTGCGCGCGATGTTCTTCCTGCTGGCCGGCATGGCCGACCGCTTCCACCTGCTGCCGTATGGCCTGGCGCTGGTGCTGGGCTTCATCGGCATCAAGATGATGATCATCGACCTGTTCAAGATCCCGACCCCGGTGTCGCTGGGCGTGGTCGCGGTGATCATCGCCGCCACCGTGGTACTGAGCCTGAAGTACCCGCCGAAGGAAGGCTCCGGCCACACCTGATCATGGCCGGCCGGCGGGATTGTCCCGCCGGCCGCACCCACTCTCCCGTTGCGGTGGCCTTGGTTTCGCGCCAGTCACCGCCATTGCTGAGGTATGGACAACAACGCGCCTCTGCCCGCTGGCGACCTGCCGGCCCCCCGCAATGACCGCTCGCGCATCCTGCGGGCGTTCAATGTCAGCCTGGCCGCCGTGCTGGTGCTGGTGGCCGTGTTCGCCCTGCAGGGCACCTTCGACTGGCGGCCCTGGGCGGTCGCGCCGCTGGAAGCCAAGGGCCTGCTTGGCCTGATCGGCGGCCCGATGCTGCATGCCTCGGTCGAGCACATCGCCGCCAACAGCATCGCGATCCTGATCCTGGGCACGCTGGCCGGCAGCGTCTACCCGAAAGCCACCGTGCGCGCCCTGCCCCTGCTGTGGCTGGGCTCGGGCATCGGTGCGTGGATGCTGGGCAATCCGGGCAGCGTGCACCTGGGCGCCAGCGGCGTCACCCATGGCCTGATGTTCCTGCTGGCCAGCCTGGGCCTGCTGCGCCGCGACCGTGCAGCGATTGCCACCGGCCTGATCGGCATGCTGTTCTACGGCGGCATGCTGATGACCATCCTGCCGCACGCCGACGGCGTGTCCTGGCAGTCGCACATGGGCGGCGCCTTCGCCGGCATCATCGCCGCGCTGCTGTTCCGCAACGCCGACCCGCTGCCGCCGCGCCCGCGCTACAGCTGGGAAGACGAAGAAGACGAGGCCGAACCGCTGGCCGACGACGAGCTGGAACCGCCGTCACCGCAGCGCGTGCCGGTGCTGTGGCAGCCGCGCGAAGGTCAGGACTACGTGGTGATTCCATTCCGCCGGCCAGACGAGCCGCGCGGCTGAAAATGCCCCGGTAGTGCCGGCCGCTGGCCGGCACCCTCATGAACCGGTAGTGGCCGACCTTGGTCGGCGCGGTTGTTGTGTGCCAACCAAGGTTGGCACCTACCAGAGTCCGTCAGTTCGCCGCATTCCCCGCCGCGCCCATGCCATCCACCGCCTGCCGGCCCAGTGCCGGGTCATCGGTGAAGAAGGCATCGATGCCGGTGGCCAGATAGGCACGCATCTCGGCAATCGAACCCTCGGCATTGCGCGCGTTGTCGGCGCCCTGGCGCAGGTTGCTGGCCTGGAAGTGGTTCTCCGGACGGAAGGTGTACGGAATCACCATCAGGCCCACTGCATGTGCGTCCTGTACCAGCGTGGTCGGAGTGCTCAGCGCGCCCTTGGCGTCCAGCGGAATGATCGAGCGCAGTTCCGGGCCGATGCTGTCGGCGTAGCTGGCGATGTCCTTCAGTCCTGCCGGAGTCATCATCTGCGCGTAGGTCAGCTTGCCACCGGCCTTGGCGATGTCGGCCGGCTGGGTGTCGCCCTTCCACAGCAGTTGCAGCAGGCGGATGTTGCTGCCGCGCGGGATCTTGCCGCGCAGGTAGCGCAGGTTGGCGGTCTCGAACGACTGGATGGTGACCGGGCCGACGTTGGTATAGGCATTGCCACGCAGCGCGGTCAGGAGCTTGTCTTCCATCGGCAGGCCGATCGACTGGAAGTAGGTCGGGTGCTTGATCTCCGGCACCAGGCCGATGCCACGGTTGGCACGCCCGGCCTGCTGGACAAGGAATGCGAGGATCTCGTCCAGGCTGGCGATGCGGAACTGGCCGTCATAGGCGGTGCTGCGCAGTTCCGGCAGGCGCTCGCGCGCGTACAGGGTCTTCAGCTCGGCCAGGGTGAAGTCTTCGGTGAACCAGCCGTCCACCTTCTGCCCGTCGATGACCTTGCTGGTGCGGCGGCTGGCGAATTCGGGATGCGAGGCCACATCAGTGGTGCCGCTGATCTCGTTCTCGTGGCGGGCCACCATCACTCCGTCCCTGGTCATCACCAGGTCCGGCTCGATGTAGTCGGCGCCATCGGCGATCGCCTGCGCATAGGCGGCCAGGGTGTGCTCGGGCAGCAACGCGCTCGCCCCGCGATGGCCATAGACCGACACCTTGTGCGCGGCCGGGGTGGAGGATTCAGCACTCATGGCCACCGATGGTGCCACGGACAGCGACAACAGCAACGCACAACCCCACGACTTCACTGCGACTTCCCCAAGCGGTATGTGATGGGCGTCAGTATGCGGCGGCAATGTGACAGGTGGGGGACCTGGGGTCGGATCCCCGCAGGGGCTCCGACTCCGTAGCGATCCCGAGAAGCTCGTTCGGCTGGGTTGCCGGCCAGCGGCCGGCACTACCAAGGCTTACTTGCCGATGCAGAAGCTGGAGAAGATCCTCCCCAGCAGATCATCGGCACTCATCTGCCCAGTGATCTCACCCAGCGCGTCATGCGCCAGCCGCAGTTCCTCGGCGGCCAGCTCCAGGTGCTCGTGCGCCAGCTCGCCATCGGCGCGCTGCGCATGTTCCTGCGCACGTTCGATTGCATCCACATGGCGCGTGCGCGCGGAGAACTCGCCATCCACCTGCTCCCCTGCCCCGGCCGAAGCGATCGAACGCAGACGCGCGTGCAGATCGTCGAGCCCGGCGCCGGTGGCGGCCGAAACGAACACGCGGTCCGGATCGTCCAGCGACGGCAACGCCTCCAGCAGGTCCGACTTGTTGTGGATGTAGACCTTGTGCGGCACCGCCGCCACGGCCTCGCCCAGCGCCGCTTCGCCAGCCGCCGGATCGCGCGCATCCAGCACGATCAGCGCCAGATCGGTGCGCTCGATTTCCACGTGGGCGCGGCGCATGCCTTCGCGTTCGATGGCGTCACCCCCGTCGCGCAGGCCGGCGGTGTCGACCAGGGTCAGCTCCAGGCCGTCCAGGCGGATGGTCTCGCGCAGGGTGTCGCGGGTGGTACCGGCGATGTCGGTGACGATGGCGCGTTCGCTGCCGGCCAGCGCGTTGAGCAGTGAACTCTTGCCGGCGTTCGGCGGACCGATCAGCACCGCGTGCAGGCCATCGCGCAGGCGACGGCCGCGTTCGGCATCGCGGCGCAGCAGGGCCAGATCGCTGCGCGCCTGTTCCAGCCCACGCCGCACCTGCGCGCCACCGAGCGTATCCAGCGGTTCGTCGGCAAAATCGATGGCCGCTTCCACGTGGATGCGCAGCAGCACCAGCTGCTCGACCACGGCGTCGATGCGGCGCGAGAACACGCCATCCAGCGAGCGACGTGCCGCGCGCGCGGCGCGGTTGTCGCCCGCAGCGATCAGGTCGGCGATGGCCTCGGCCTGGGCCAGGTCGAGCTTGCCGTTGAGGAATGCCCGTTCACTGAACTCACCCGGCCGCGCCTGGCGCGCGCCGAGCGCGATGCAGCGCGCGACCAGCTGCTGCAGCAGCACCGGGCTGCCATGGCCCTGCAGTTCCACCACTTCCTCGCCGGTGAAGCTGTTCGGTGCCGGGAACCACAGCACGATGCCATCGTCGATGACCTCGCCGTCGGCATCACGCAGGCGCGCGTAGTGCGCGTGGCGCGGACGCAGTGCAGGTGCGCCCAGTGCATTGGCGATGGCCGCAGCACGCGGGCCGGACAGGCGCAGCAGGCCGACACCGCCGGCGCCAGGGGCACTGCCGATGGCGACGATGGTGTCGGTGCGGATCGCGTCGTTCATGGCTCAGAGCTTCTCCAGCTGTGCGCGCGCCTGTGCAGCGCCACTGCCCTGCGGCTGCAAGGCCAGGTAGGTGGTGTAGGCCTGCTTGGCCTTGGCCTTGTCGCCGGCGTTGAAGTAGGCATCACCCAGGTTGAGATAGGCCACTGCACGCGAGGGGTCGATCTTCAGCGTGTTCTCCAGCCAGCGCGCCGCTTCGGCATAGCGCTGCTGGCGGTAGTAGACGAAGCCGAGGTTGTTGGCGGCCTGGGCGAAGTCCGGACGCAGCTTCAGTGCCTCGGTGAACTGCGCCACCGCCTCGTCGTACTGCTTCTCGCGGTACAGCTGCAGGCCGCGGTCATTGGCCTGCTGCGCGCGCTGGCGATCCGACGCCGGGCCCGCAGTGGGCACCACCAGCTTGGCCTTGCCGCCCTGCAGGTCAGCCACCGTCACCGGCGCCTGGCTGCCCTTGGCTTCGCTGGCGGCTTCAACCTTGTTGTTCAGTGCGATCGCATCGGCGGTCAACTGGCGCGTATCGGCATTGAGGAACTCCTGGCTGTCCGGCACCTGGAACACGAACTCGCCGCCCTGCGAACCGGGCAGGCTGCCGAAGGCCGGGGTCTGGTGTGAAACGGCTGAGACGGCCGGCGCAACGTAGGCGGCCAGTTCGGTACCGGTGATCAGCCCATCGCCGTTGAGGTCGCCCTTGCCGGCCAATGCCTGCAGCAGCACCCAGGTGAACACCGAGTGGCCGTTCGGACCGGCGTCGGCCACCTGCTGGTCGGCACCGCCGGCGGTCAGCATCTGCCGCGCGCTGCGCCGCGCGTTCTCGCGCAGGAACGACGACGACGATGGACCGCCACGGGTCAGGCCCAGGCCGCTGTAGCAGGCATCCATCACGAACATCACGTGCTTGGCCTGCATGCTCTCGGCGATGTTCTGGATGTCGGTCATCGCGATGGCGTCGGTAGCGAATTCCTTCGGGTCCGAATCGACCGGGATGATGTAGCCGAGGTCGCGCCCGGAGGCGAGCTGGCGGGTCGCGCCATGGCCGGCGAAGAACACGAACACGCGATCGTTCTTGCCAGTGCGGTCATCGGCCAGGCGGTCGTGGAAGGCAGCCAGGATGTTGTTGCGCGTGGCCTGCTCGTTCTTCAGCACGATCACCTGCGAGGACGGGAAGCCGAACTGCCCGGTCAGGGTATCGGCCACCGCCTGCGCATCGTGGCTGGCGTACTCCAGCTTCGGCCACTTGGCGTAGTTGTCGATGCCGACCACGATCGCCCAGGACTTCTCGTAGCCGGTGGTGACGGTGGCATCGTTGGTCGCGCCCTTGCGCGCACGGGCGACCGTGAAGTCGCGGCCGTTCCAGCCAGCGAACTGGTAGCCATCGGCGATCAGCCGGTCGAGGATCTGCGGCAGCGCCTTCACCGCACGATCGTGAATGTCGTGGAACAGGATGATGCCGCGCTGTTCCTTGTTCACCTGGTCGAGCACGCGCTGCACGATCGATTCCGGCACCGGGTCGGCCCAGTCCATCGAGTCGATGTTCCACATGATCGACTTCAGCCCGGCTTCGTTGAGCAGCTGCAGGCCTTCGGCATTGCGTGCGCCATAGGGGAAGCGGAACAGCGGCGCGCGCTTGCTGTCGACATCCTTCAGCAGCGTGTCGGTGTCCAGCACCTGCTGGCGCAGCGCGTCACCGGTGGTGCGCGACAGCTGGGCGTGGGTCAGGCTGTGATTGCCGACCGCATAGCCCTCTTCCATCAGGTTGCGGCTGATCTTCGCCATCGGGCCGAGGCTGACCTTGCCGTCGGCCTCGACCTTGCCGAGGTTGCGGCCCACTTCGAAGAACACGCCCGGCACATCGTAGCGCTTGAGGATGGCCACCACTTCATCGGTGTAGGCCTTGTGCGGGCCATCGTCGAAGGTGAGCACAACGGTCTTGGCCGGCAGGTCGCGGCCGAAGATCTCGCGGTCGCTGTCCTTCATCGACATCGGGTACGGCTCGATCACGCCATAGTCGCGCAGGATCGCTTCGCGGCTGTAGTCCTTGTGCAGGTGGGCGATGTAGTCGTCCCACTTCTCACGCTTCAGTTCGATGGCGCGGGTGCGCTCGAAGCGGCTGAAGATGCGGGTCAGTTCCTGGTTGTAGTTGCGCTCGATCTCATCAAGCGCCTCCAGGTCCTCACCGATGCGCTGGTGCAGCTTCACCGCCGGCAGCGACGAATCGGTGCCGACCCGTTCATGCAGGTCACGCAGCACTTCGCGGAAGGCCAGGCGGTCGGCGTCGAACAGTTCCGGCGCCGACTCGATGTAGTCCAGCACGGTGCCGAGGGTGGCGAAGCGCTGCGGACTGGAGCCGCGCAGCAGCGTGTCGAACTGCGCGGCGATGGCCGTGCGCTGTTCCAGGCCATCGTGGAACAGCTGCTGGCCCACGCGCGTGGAGGTACCGCGGTCGGCAGCCGACTGCTGTTCCTCGTCGGCCAGCAGCACGATGATGCGGCGGTAGCCGTCGAGCTGCTTCTGCAGCGCGGCCAGCAACGGTGCAGCGGCAGGATCGGCGGCGGCCGCGGCCTGCGCGCTGGGCTGGGTGACCGTGGTCGCCGGCGCCTTCGCGTCCTTGTCGCCACAGCCGGCAACGACCAGGGTCAACAACAGCGACGGCAGGAACAGGCGGAACGACGACGCACGCTGCATGGTGGACTCGAAGGTGGGAGGAACGGTGTGCCGGCGATTCTAACGCCGCATGCGAAAAGCCCGCCTTGCGGCGGGCTTCTCATCGACCGGGGCGGTAGTAGAGTCGACTGTTGGTCGACTGCTCTACTGCCAGTCGACCAACAGTCGACTCTACAGGTCGGGATTACTTCTTTTTGACCGGGGCCGGCGCGGTGGTGGCCGGGACCGGCTCGCCGCCATGGCGCTTGGTCATCCACCACTGCTGCAGCAGGCCCAGGCCGCCGTTGACCACCCAGTACAGGACCAGGCCGGACGGCATGAAGGCCATCATGACGCCGAACACCAGCGGCATGAACTGCATCATCTTCTGCTGCATCGGGTCCATGCCCGGTGCCGGGGTCAGCTTCTGGGTGAACCACATCACTGCCACGTTGATGACCGGCAGGATGAAGTACGGGTCGCGTGCGGTCAGGTCCTGGATCCAGCCGAACCAGGGCGCCTGGCGCAGTTCGACCGATTCCACCAGCACCCAGTACAGGGCGAAGAAGATCGGCATCTGGATGAGGATCGGCAGGCAGCCCCCCATCGGATTGATCTTTTCCTTCTTGTACAGCTCCATCATCGCGGTCTGGAACTTCTGGCGGTCATCGCCATAGCGTTCCTTCAGCTGCGCGATGCGCGGCTGGAAACGACGCATCTTGGCGCCGCTCTTGTACTGGGTTGCCGACAGTGGGTACAGCACCAGCTTCAGCAGCACCACCAGGCCGACGATCGCCCAGCCCCAGTTGCCGACCAGCTTGTGCACCTGGTTCAGCACCCAGAACAGGCCCTGGCCGATCACCGCCATCATCGAGAAGCGGCTGTAGTCGACCACGCGGTCCAGGCCCGGCACGTCTTCCTTGGCGATCAGGTTGACCAGCTTCGGGCCGACCCACAGGCGGGCTTCGGTGCTGGTGGACTGGCCCGGGGCCACGGTGAAGGCCGGGCCACGCGCTTCGATCAGGTCACGACCGGCCACCTGCGACAGCACGTAGTGTGCGGTCTGGTCCTTCTGCGGGATCCAGGCGGTGAAGAAGTGGTGCTGCAGCATCGCCAGCCAGCCGCCGGTGATGTTCTGGTTCAGCGTGCCGTCTTCCAGGTAGTCCTTGAACGCACGACGCTGGTACTTCTTGTCGTTGTCGTACCAGGTGGCACCGTTGAAGCTGAAGGAATCCGGGTTGGTCATGCTCCGCGACAGGATGGTCGGGGTGCGGTCCAGGGTGCGGTAGACGTAGCCGTTCCACGGCGCGGCGCCAGCGTTGCTGACTTCGTCCTTGAAGCGCACGGCGTACTCGTTGCGCGAGACGGTCAGGGTGCGCTTGATGGTCACGCCGTTGTCGGCGGTCCACACGAACGGGATCTGCAGCTCGTTCTGGCCCTTGGCCAGCACGAAGTCCTTGGTGTCACCCACCAGCTTGAAGCCGTCGGCGCCGGGGACCGGGGTGTTCCTGTCTTCGCTGGCCCAGCCACTGATCGCGCTGTACGGGTGCGCGGGGTCTTCGGTCAGCAGGCGGACCGGCGGGCTGCCTTCGTCCTTGGTCTGCGGGAACTGCAGCAGCTCGGCATCGAGCACGCGACCGCCGTCGAGCACCAGGCGCAGCACGTCGGTGGTGACGGTCACGCGCTGGCTGGCCGGGGTAGCGCTGGCCTGGGCCTGTGCGGCGGCCTGGCCGGGGGCGCCCGGCACCTGGGCGCTGGGGATGGCGCCGGGGTTCGCGCCCGGAACACTCTGTGCGGCGGCCGGGGCCGACGTGGTGGTTGGTGCCGGGGTCGGAGCAGCCTTTTCACGGCTCCACTCCATCCACAGCAGCACGGCCACCATCAGCCAGGCAAAAATGAGGAATACGCGGGTCTGGTTCATCAGCGGACAGGCTCGGCGGGGCCGGGACGCGATGCCGGCTCGGTCAAAGAAGGAGTTGCGATGCCATCAGGCGGCGGCATTGTGCCGTCCACGCCCGGCGTGGGCAATGCACGCAGGCGACGCAGCAGGCGCAGGAAGGCCTGGCGGATCTCGTCGTTGCTGGCGGAACGCGCAGCACTACGAGCCACGACGACAAAGTCGCCTGGCTGGATGTCGGTACGTGTCTGACGCAGGATGTCGCGCAGGACGCGCTTGATCCGGTTACGCCCGACGGCGTTCGGATCAACCTTGCGGGAAACCGCCAGACCCAGCCTGGCCGGCCGGTCAGCCGGCAGCCAGTGCAGGGTCATCAGCGGATCGGACACACGGCGGGCGCCGTTGAAGACCGTTGAGTATTCGGCACGCGTGCGAACCCGCGCAGAGCGAGGGAATCGCTTGCGCGGGTCTGCAGTATTCACTGTCGAAGGGATTGCGTCTGCCGCGGAGTGCGGCATGGCAATCAGGCGCTCAGGACTTTGCGGCCCTTGGCGCGGCGACGCGACAGGATCTTGCGGCCGTCAGCGGTCTTCATACGGGCACGGAAGCCGTGGTCGCGCTTACGCTTGAGGTTGCTGGGCTGGTAGGTGCGCTTCGTGGCCATTGGGGGCCTCTCGTATGAATGGGACGGAAAGAACCGGAAATTCTAGAGAGGTACCCTGCCCCAAGTCAACCCCTGGCAGCTACGCGAATTCACCGGGCTGTGCAATAGCTGTGGATGTTTTTGTGAATAAGTAGGGGACAAGCATTCCGAAGGCGGGCGCTCGGTGGTAGTCTGAGCCATCCATTTCCCCCCTTTCAGGCCTGTGTTTGGGCGCCTTGTCGCGTCCATGCCCCGGCCACCGGACGATTATTGCTGATGGATGCTTGGTCCCGTAGTCTCGAGCGCCTCGAAGCGGAGTTCCCGCCGGAAGACGTTCATACCTGGCTGAAGCCACTGCAGGCCGATCTGCGCGTGGACAGCCTGGTGCTGTATGCACCGAATGCCTTCATCGTCGACCAGGTCCGCGAGCTGTACCTGGCCCGGATCCGCGAACTGCTGGCGCACTTCGCCGGTTTCAGCGACGTTTTTCTTGAAATCGGCTCGCGCCCGCGCCCTGTGGAGGCGCAGAACGCGCCGGTTTCCACGCCGTCGGCGCATGTGTCCAGCGAACCGCAGGTGCCGTTCGCCGGCAACCTGGACAACCACTACACGTTCGCCAACTTCGTCGAAGGCCGCAGCAACCAGCTGGGCCTGGCCGCCGCCTTCCAGGCGGCGCAGAAGCCGGGCGACCGCGCGCACAACCCGCTGCTGCTGTACGGGGGCACCGGCCTGGGCAAGACCCACCTGATGTTCGCCGCCGGCAACGCCATGCGCCAGGCCAATCCGGGCGCGAAGGTGCTGTACCTGCGTTCGGAACAGTTCTTCAGCGCGATGATCCGGGCCCTGCAGGAAAAGACCATGGATCAGTTCAAGCGCCAGTTCCAGCAGGTGGACGCGCTGCTGATCGATGACATCCAGTTCTTCGCCGGCAAGGACCGCACCCAGGAAGAGTTCTTCCACACCTTCAACGCGTTGTTCGATGGCAAGCAGCAGATCATCCTGACCTGCGACCGCTATCCGCGCGAAGTCGAGGGCCTGGAAGCGCGCCTGAAGTCGCGGCTTGCCTGGGGCCTGTCGGTCGCGATCGAACCGCCGGACTTCGAGACCCGCGCCGCGATCGTGCTGGCCAAGGCACGCGAACGCGGTGCCGAGATTCCCGATGATGTTGCGTTCCTGATCGCCAAGAAGATGCGCTCCAACGTGCGCGACCTCGAAGGCGCGCTCAATACCCTGACCGCCCGCGCCAATTTCACCGGCCGCGCGATCACCACCGAATTCGCCCAGGAAACCCTGCGCGACCTGCTGCGCGCCCAGCAGCAGGCGATCAGCATTCCCAACATCCAGAAAACCGTTGCCGACTACTACGGCCTGCAGATCAAGGATCTGCTGTCGAAGCGTCGGACCCGCTCGCTGGCACGCCCGCGCCAGGTCGCCATGGCCCTGACCAAGGAACTGACCGAGCACAGCCTGCCCGAGATCGGCGATGCCTTTGCCGGTCGCGATCACACCACGGTGCTGCATGCCTGCCGCCAGATCCGGACCCTGATGGAAACCGACGGCAAGCTCCGCGAGGACTGGGACAAGCTGATCCGGAAGCTGAGCGAATGATGCACGGATGCCGATGAGGCGTCATCGCACAAAACGGTGCAGAATCCGGTAGCAAGCGCGGGACACGTTGTGGATAAAAATGGCGTTTGAAATCGCGCCGGTTTTATCCACAGCTTTCCCCACCCCCTGGGGGTCGGTAATACAGAGGGTTTCGATGCCTGAAATCCTTTTATTTACAAAGACTTAGCGTTGTTTTCCAGCGATTCTGTCTCTACCAGCACCACCAAGCTTTTGATTTATTCCACATTTTTTAAAGCATAGGGGCACGGAACCACATGCGTTTCACACTGCAGCGCGAAGCCTTTCTCAAGCCGTTGGCACAGGTCGTCAACGTGGTCGAACGCCGCCAGACCCTTCCGGTTCTGGCCAATTTCCTGGTCCAGGTGCAGAACGGCCAGCTGTCGCTGACCGGTACCGACCTGGAAGTGGAGATGGTGTCGCGGATCGCGGTTGAAGATGCCCAGGACGGCGAAACCACCATTCCCGCCCGCAAGCTGTTCGAGATCATCCGCGCCCTGCCCGACGGCAGCCGGATTACCGTCTCGCAGACCGGTGACAAGATCACCGTGCAGGCCGGCCGTAGCCGCTTCACCCTGGCTACCCTGCCCTCCAACGACTTCCCGTCGGTGGACGAAGTGGAAGCTACCGAGCGTGTGGCGATCGGCGAAGCAACCCTGAAGGAACTGATCGAGCGCACTGCGTTCGCGATGGCCCAGCAGGACGTGCGCTACTACCTCAACGGCCTGCTGTTCGACCTGCGCGGCGATGCGCTGCGCACGGTCGCCACCGACGGCCATCGCCTGGCCCTGTGCGAAACCGATCTGGCCAAGCCCAGCGGTTCCAAGCGCCAGATCATCGTGCCGCGCAAGGGCGTGACCGAACTGCAGCGCCTGCTGGAGAGCGGCGATCGCGAGATCGAACTGGAAGTCGGCCGCAGCCACGTGCGCGTCAAGCGCGACGATGTCACCTTCACCTCGAAGCTGATCGACGGTCGTTTCCCGGATTACGAAGCGGTGATTCCGATCGGTGCCGACCGCGAAGTGAAGGTTGATCGTGAAGCACTGCGTGCCTCGCTGCAGCGCGCCGCGATCTTGTCCAATGAGAAGTACCGCGGCATCCGCGTGGAAGTCTCGCCGGGCAACCTGAAGATCAGCGCGCACAACCCGGAACAGGAAGAAGCCCAGGAAGAGATCGAAGCCGACACCACGGTCAGTGATCTGGCCATTGGCTTCAACGTGAACTACCTGCTGGACGCCCTCTCCGCGCTGCGCGATGAGGAGGTCATCATCCAGCTGCGCGATTCCAACTCTTCTGCGCTGGTTCGTGAATCCAGCAGCGAGAAGTCGCGTCACGTGGTGATGCCGCTGCGTCTCTGACCGCAGCCTGTTCCACGTGGAACCGAAGGACGCCCGGGATCTCCCCGGGCGTTTTTTTTTGCAGGTTCCACGTGGAGCATCGGGGATCGCGGAATCTCCAGGTCTGGGCGAATGTCTTGCTCGAGATTGCTGCTTGCCGATTGTTCCTGGTTGCCCCTCCGATGCAATCGGCCCTGCGCGTTAGGAATCCAGGTTGCTGACCTGGGCGCTGCCCAGCCAACTTCGGTCGAGTACGCAGTTCCGGGTCTTCAGCCTGATTGAGGGTGACCCGATCTGGTCGGATGGATGAAGCGGATCGCATCCGCTATCGCAGTGGTTGCTTCATCTGCAGACGTCACTGTCCACAGGGTTGGTTGGGGCCGGATCAGAGCTGGCCTAGCTTCTAAATCTGGGTATAAATCTAAAGCATGGTGGTGATGGTGGGCCCAGATTTCGTGGAAAAATGCATTATCCAATTGATTTTCAAGAGATTTATGGAGCTGAAACCCCCTGTATAGAGGCCCCTCAGGCTGGGGGGGAACCTGTGGATAGTTTGGCAGGTCGGGCAAAAGGGCTTTTTTATCCACAGTTTGCCCATACCTTGTGTATAAGTCATACAGACCCGCTGTGGACAGCGTGAAACGAACGGGCTGAATTCTTTGAAATCTGTGGAACCCTCCACGGCATCGCATCGTAGATTTCAAGAAATCCGCGCGGTGTTCGCGCAACCCACCGTCGAGGGCACCTGGCGATGCTCGCGGAATGAGGCTGAAATCGCTGAAATCTGAAGGCCTGTACCCTGCGCCGCCGCTCAGAATTCAAGGATTCCCGGGCATATCCAGACCCAGGCGAGCCCAGACGAGGGAGCGCCACCACGTGGAACACGCGTAGGGTTGCCAGGCGGAGGCTTCAGCACAGTGGCGATGTCTGGCGCGCCACGGCTGGCTTGACCGATGCAGTAAGCTGATGGATTCCCTGCCCCACTACCGCCTCGTGCGGATGGTCTTTCGCGCCCCATGCTTATCCGCCGCCTCGCCCTGCACCAACTGCGTCGCTTCAGTGCGGTGGACCTGTCGCCCCAGCCTGGATTGAACCTGCTGACCGGCGACAACGGTGCCGGCAAGACCAGCGTGCTCGAAGCCCTGCACCTGATGGCCTACGGGCGCAGCTTCCGTGGCCGAGTGCGTGACGGTCTGGTGCGCCAGGGCCAGGAAGCGTTGGAGATCTTCGTGGAATGGGACGAACAGCGTGGCGATCACCCGCCGCACCGCCGAAAGGCCGGGCTGCGCCACAGTGGCCAGGACTGGAAGGGGCGATTGGACGGTGAAGACGTCGCGCAGCTGGGCAATCTCTGCGCAGCGCTGGCCGTGGTGACGTTCGAGCCGGGGAGCCATGCACTGGTCAGTGGGGGTGGCGAACCCCGCCGGCGTTTCCTCGATTGGGGCTTGTTCCACGTGGAACCGGATTTTCTCTCCCTGTGGCGCCGCTATTCCCGGGCGCTGAAGCAGCGCAATGCTCTGCTCAAGCAGGGCGGGCCGTCGCGGATGCTCGATACCTGGGATCACGAGCTGGCCGAGGCCGGGGAACCGCTGACCAGCCGCCGTCAGCACTACCTGGAGCGTCTGCAGCAGCGCACGGTGGCCTTGGCCGCCAGCCTGGCTCCGCAACTCGGCATCCAGGGTCTGGAACTGAGCCCCGGTTGGCGGCGGCATGAGCTTCCCTTGGCCGATGCCCTGCTTCTGGCCCGCGAACGTGACCGGCAGGCCGGCTATACCTCGGTCGGCCCACACCGGGCAGACTGGAGTGTGGATTTCCACAGCATTCCGGGCCGTGATGCGTTGTCCCGTGGTCAGGCCAAGCTGACGGCATTGGCCTGCCTGCTGGCGCAGGCCGAGGACTATGCGGAACAGCGCGGCGAATGGCCGGTGATCGCGCTGGACGATCTGGCCTCGGAGCTGGATCGCACCCATCAGGCGCGGGTGCTGGAGCGCCTGCTCAATGGGCCGGCACAGATCTTCATCACCGCTACCGAAACCCCGGCGGCGCTGCTGGACCTGACCCACATCGCCCGGTTCCACGTGGAACATGCACAGATCGTGGCTGTGCCATAGTGGGCACACCAGGGCCGCTCGACCCCGGCTGGTATAATTCGGGTTGGAATCCTTTCATTCTCGGCACATCGCTCCAAGCGGTGGCCGACCTGCGGAGCCTACGGCAAGCGCAATGAGCGACGAACAGAACACCCCGGCAAACAACGGCAATTACGACGCCAACAGCATTACCGCCCTGGAAGGCCTGGAGGCTGTCCGCAAGCGTCCCGGCATGTACATCGGTGACGTGCATGACGGCACCGGTCTGCACCACATGGTGTTCGAGGTCGTCGACAACTCGATCGACGAAGCGCTGGCCGGCCACGCCGACCACGTTGCGGTGACGATCCACGCCGACGGTTCGGTCTCGGTGTCCGACAACGGCCGTGGTATCCCGACTGGCAAGCACGAGCAGATGAGTGCCAAGCTCGGTCGCGAAGTGTCTGCAGCCGAAGTCGTCATGACCGTCCTGCACGCAGGCGGCAAGTTCGACGACAACAGCTACAAGGTTTCGGGCGGCCTGCATGGCGTCGGCGTCAGCGTGGTCAACGCGCTGTCGCAGAAGCTGCTGGTGGACGTGTTCCAGAACGGCTTCCACTACCAGCAGGAATTCAGCAACGGCGCCGCAGTGACCGCGCTGGCCAAGCTGGAAACCACCACCAAGCGCGGCACTACCGTGCGCTTCTGGCCGTCCACCGTCGCCTTCCACGACAACGTGGAGTTCCACTACGACATCCTGGCCCGCCGCCTGCGCGAACTGTCGTTCCTGAACTCCGGCGTCAAGATCGTCCTTGCCGACGAGCGTGGCGACGGCCGTCGCGATGACTTCCACTACGAGGGTGGCATCCGCAGCTTCGTGGAGCATCTGGCCCAGCTGAAGACGCCGCTGCACCCGAACGTCATTTCAGTCACCGGCGAGCACAACGGCATCGTCGTGGATGTGGCGCTGCAGTGGACCGACTCCTATCAGGAGACGATGTACTGCTTCACCAACAACATTCCGCAGAAGGACGGCGGTACCCACCTGGCCGGTTTCCGCGGTGCGCTGACCCGTGTGCTCAACAACTACATCGAGCAGAACGGCATCGCCAAGCAGGCCAAGATCAACCTGACGGGCGACGACATGCGAGAAGGCATGATCGCGGTGCTGTCGGTGAAGGTTCCGGACCCGAGCTTCTCCAGCCAGACCAAGGAAAAGCTGGTCAGCTCCGACGTGCGTCCGGCGGTGGAAAACGCCTTCGGTGCGCGCCTGGAAGAGTTCCTGCAGGAGAACCCGAACGAAGCCAAGGCGATCGCCGGCAAGATCGTCGACGCCGCGCGCGCACGTGAAGCGGCGCGCAAGGCCCGCGACCTGACCCGCCGCAAGGGCGCGCTGGATATCGCCGGCCTGCCGGGCAAGCTGGCCGACTGCCAGGAAAAGGATCCGGCGCTGTCCGAACTGTTCATCGTCGAGGGTGACTCGGCAGGTGGCTCGGCCAAGCAGGGCCGCAACCGCAAGAACCAGGCGGTGCTGCCGCTGCGCGGCAAGATCCTCAACGTGGAACGCGCGCGCTTCGACCGCATGCTGTCCTCCGACCAGGTCGGCACGCTGATCACGGCGCTGGGCACCGGCATCGGCCGAGACGAGTACAACCCGGACAAGCTGCGTTACCACAAGATCATCATCATGACCGACGCCGACGTCGACGGCGCCCACATCCGCACCCTGCTGCTGACGTTCTTCTACCGTCAGATGCCGGAGCTGATCGAGCGCGGTTACGTCTACATCGGCCTGCCGCCGTTGTACAAGATCAAGCAGGGCAAGCAGGAGCTGTACCTGAAGGACGACCCGGCGCTGGACAGCTACCTGGCCAGCAGCGCGGTGGAAAACGCTGCGCTGGTGCCGGCCACCGGCGAGCCCGGCATCGAAGGCCTTGCGCTGGAAAAGCTGCTGCTGGCCTACGCGGCCGCGCTGGATTCGATCGAGCGCAACGCACATCGCTACGACCGCAACCTGCTTGAAGCGCTGGTCGATTTCGTGCCGATGGACCTGGAAAGCCTGCGCGCTGCCGGCCAAGGCGAGGGCCTGGATGCACTGGCCAAGCGCCTCAACCAGGGCAGCCTGGGCAGCCCGCGTTTCACGCTGGAACTGCAGGAAGCCAACGACGAGCGCCCGGCCGCTGTGCTGGTGACCCGTCGCCACATGGGCGAACAGCACATCCAGGTGCTGCCGATGTCGGCCTTCGAAAGCGGCGAACTGCGCGCGATCCACCAGGCATCGAAGCTGCTGCACGGTCTGGTCCGCGAAGGCGCGACCATTTCCCGCGGTGCCAAGTCGATCGAAGTCGACAGCTTTGCCAAGGCACAGAACTGGCTGCTCGAGGAGGCCAAGCGCGGCCGCCAGATCCAGCGATTCAAGGGTCTGGGTGAAATGAATCCGGAGCAGCTGTGGGACACCACGGTGAACCCGGAAACCCGCCGACTGCTGCAGGTGCGTATCGAGGACGCTGTCGCAGCCGACCAGATCTTCAGCACCCTGATGGGCGATGTCGTCGAACCGCGTCGCGATTTCATCGAAGACAACGCGCTGAAGGTCGCAAACCTGGATATCTGACACAATCGGGACACGGCCGGCGCGCGGGGAGGCGCGCCGGCCTTCGACTCTTGAACACAGGTACCTGATGTCAGCATCCGCCCCGGTTTCCGCTCCGCCCCCGGTTCCGCCGGCTTCTGCCGCGCCGCGTGCCATTTCGCCGTTGGCGGGGTTCTTCATCGACCTGGGCATCGCCGCTGTCACCCTGTTCGGCCTGAGCCTGGTCAGCGGCCTGCTGTGGGGCCTGTACCGTGGCGTGGTGGTTGGTTACGCGAACGCGCAGGCTGGCGCTGGCGCACCCGACGCCAGTTCGGTCGCGGCGTCACTGGGCCAGCCCGGCGCGCTTGCGCAGATTCTCATGGCACTGTTCGCCACCGGTGGTGCCGCGTTGCTGCTGTACTTCTGGCGACGGCCGGCCAACGCCGCCGAGCGCCACGCCTCGCGCCAGGCGCTGCGCCGCCCCTCCACCTGGGGCTGGACCCTGCTGGTGGCGACCCTGATCGTGCTCGGCAGCAACGGCATCGCCTTCCTGGCCAAGCAGGTCGGCGTCGAGCCGGTCCCCACCAATCTGGCGCTGATGCAGAGCGCGATCGCACGTTTCCCGCTGTTCCTGGTGCTGTTCGCGGTGGTCCTGGCGCCGGCCTACGAGGAACTGCTGTTCCGCCGCGTGCTGTTTGGCCGCCTGTGGCAGGCCGGGCGGCCTGGGTTGGGCGTGGTACTGAGCAGCCTCGCATTTGCCCTGATCCATGAGATCCCTGGCACGAGTGCCAATGGCCCGGCCGAAATCGCACAGCTGTGGCTGGTCTATGGTGGCATGGGGGCCGCGTTCTGCTGGCTCTACCGGCGCACCGGCACGTTGTGGGCGGCGGTCACCGCCCATGCGCTGAACAATGCGGTCGCCCTTGCGGCGATGGTGTTCCTGGGGTCAACGTAAGGCCGCGTCCGCTTGACGAAAGATTAAGCCGCTACGCTACACACTCCGCATATGAACACGGGGGAGTTTCCATGAAACAACTGCTGCTGGCCCTTGTCATCACCACCCTGGTCAGCGCCTGCGCGACCACCACCTCCCCTACCGGTCGCCGGCAGATGGTGGGCGGCGTCTCGCAGGCGCAGCTGGACCAGCTCGGCGCACAGGCGTTCGCCGAAACCAAGCAGAAGGAAAAGATCAGCACCGACGGCCGCCAGAACGGTTACGTGCAGTGCGTGGTCAACGCCCTGGTCGCGCAGCTGCCAGCTCAATACCGTGGCGTACGGTGGGAGACGGCGGTATTCGTCGACAAGGAACCCAACGCCTTCGCCCTGCCCGGCGGCAAGGTCGGCGTGAACACCGGCATCTTCACCGTGGCCAAGAACCAGGATCAGCTGGCTGCCGTGATCGGCCATGAAATCGGTCATGTCATCGCCCGCCACCACGAAGAGCGCATCACCCGCCAGATGGGTGCGCAGACCGGGCTGGCCGTGCTCGGCGCGCTGGCTGGCGCAGCCTACGGCGAAGGTGCTGCCAGCACCGTCAACCAGCTCGGTGGCATGGGCGCGCAGACTGCCTTCCTGCTGCCGGGCTCGCGGACGCAGGAAAGCGAGGCTGACGTGATCGGCCAGCGGCTGATGGCCCAGGCCGGATTCAATCCGGCGCAGGCGGTCGACCTGTGGCAGAACATGATGGCCGCCAGCGGCGGTCGCAGCCCGCAATGGCTGTCCACCCACCCGGATCCGGCCAACCGGATCCAGGAACTGCGACGTGATGCCCCGGGCCTGACGCCGGTCTATCAGCAGGCGCAGGCGGCCGGGCTACGGCCAAAGTGCGGATGAGTGCGCAGTTCTATGCTGTATTGCAGCACATAAAACGATTTCTCACGCCATCTGTTTCTGATACGTTTGGCGGCTCAGATTTTTCTGACAGTCCGACTTTGCCGCTAACCGGCGGTTCGATCGAGGTGAACGATGATTTTCCGTAACCACAAAGCTGTGCTTTCCGTCCTCGTCGCGACCGCCCTGACCGGCGCCGTGGTCACCGATGCCTTCGCGCAGTCCTCGCGTTCCTCCGAGCGCGGCAACCGTGGCGGCAAGCAGGCCAAGGCCGAGGCGCTGTACCCGAACGCGACCCGCCAGGAGCCGACGGTCAAGGCTTCGGCCAAGATGGGCAGCAAGCTGCAGAAAATGATCGACAGCTACAACAAGGAAAAGTTCCCGGAAACCCGCACCCAGGCCGACGCCATCCTGGCTGACAGCGCCGCGAACGAGTACGACAAGTCGCTGGCCGCGCAGCTGGCCTCGCAGGCTGCCTACCAGACCGATGACGCCCCGGCTGCCATCGCCTACCTGAAGCAGGTCCTGCAGTTCAACGGCCTGGACAACAACGGCCACTTCCAGTCGATGCTGATGCTGGGCCAGTTGCAGCTGCAGGAAGACCAGACAGCCGAAGGCCTGGCAACCCTCGACAAGTACTTCGCCGAGAGCAAGTCGACCAAGCCGGAAGAACTGATCGCCAAGGGCCAGGCGCTGTACCAGCTGGAGCGCTACCAGGAAGCGATTCCGGTGCTGAAGCAGGCCATCGCCGGCTCCGCCGAACCGAAGGACAACTGGAACCAGCTGCTGATGGCGGCCCTGTCCGAAGCCGGCCAGTCCGGCGAAGCGGTCAAGGAAGCCGAGGCGCTGGCCGCCAAGAACCCGAACGACAAGAAGGCCCAGCTGAACCTGGCCAGCATGTACATGCAGGCCGACCAGATGGACAAGGCGGCCGCGGTGATGGACAAGCTGCGCAGCAGCGGCCAGCTCACCGAAGAGCGCGAGTACAAGCAGCTGTACTCCATCTATGCCAACACCGACAAAAAGGAAAAGGACGTCATCGCGGTCATCAACGAAGGGTTGCAGAAGGGCATCCTGAAGCCGGACTACCAGGTTTACCTGGCGCTGGCCCAGTCCTACTACTACTCCGACCAGGTGCCGCAGGCGATCGATGCGTGGCAGAAGGCTGCCCCGCTGTCCAAGGACGGTGAGACCTACCTGAACCTGGCACGCGTCCTGCATGCCGAAGGTCGCATCCCGGAGGCCAAGCAGGCCGCCCAGCAGGCGCTGGCGAAGGGTGTGAAGAACCAGGCTGATGCCAAGAAAATCATCAACCTGAAGTAAGTAGGAATAACGCCTGAATGCCTGCCCAGTTGATGCGCAGGCGCTCAGGATTGGTATAAGCTTGGAGGTTCCTGCGGTGTCATGCACCGCTGATCAGGGATTCCGCCCCCGGCATCCCGGCCCCACTATTGAGCTCTTGGCGCATGACGGAACAACTAGTCGTTCACCGGTACGAACAACCCGATGACAAGGGGCTGAGCTGGCCTCGCATCGTCGGCATCGCGTTTGTAATTGCCCTGCATCTGGCCGCCTTCATGATGCTCCTCATTCCCGCCGTGGCTCCCAAGGCCGTGGCTGAGAAGGAGCGCAACGTCATGGTGACCATCGTCGATGCGCCGCCGCCGCCGCCCCCGCCGCCGCCGCCGCCGCCGCCGACCGATACTCCGCCGCCGCCGGTGAAGAATCTGTCGCCGCCGAAGCCGTCGCCGGTCCCGCCGCCGCCGCAGGCGCCGGTCGTGGACGTGCCGGAGCCGCGCCCGAGCGATATCGTCACCCCGCCGTCGCCCCCCGCGCCGCCGGCACCTGCGACCTCGATCGAGGCCAGCGTGGACATCTCGTCGAAGGCCATGAATCCGCCGCGCTACCCGCCGGCCGCCTTCCGCGCGGGTATCCAGGGCGAAGTGATCCTGATCATTGATGTCGATGCCAACGGCAACGTCACCAATGTCACGGTGGAAAAGTCCAGCCGTAACCGCGACCTGGACCGTGCCGCGATGGAAGCGGCTCGCAAGTGGCGCTTCAACGCCGCTGAATCTGGCGGTAAGAAGGCGGCAGGTCGCGTTCGCGTCCCGGTCAACTTTGCGCTGAACTGATGCGCCCGGGTGGCCGCATGGCCACCCCCGCTCCCGGTTCGATTGTTTAGCTTAGCTACACCCTTTATCACCACACACAACAAAGGTAAGCGTCATGCTGCAGGAAATTTTCATCGCCGCTGCTGCCGGGGGCAATCCGTCCAACGCCCTGTCGCAGATGGGCTTCGAGCACCTGATCCACGAAATGACCACCAAGCCGGGTGATTTCGCGGTTTCCTGGGTCGTGCTGCTGACCCTGATCGCCATGTCGGCCATGTCCTGGTACTGGACCGTCATCAACATCTTCCGTGCGACCCGCCTGAAGAGCGCTGCTGATCGCGTCGTCAGCCTGTTCTGGGATACCCCGAACGCGCAGGACGCCATCCGTGCCATGGAAGAGCAGCCGGCTTCGGAGCCGTTCTCGAAGATCGCTCTGGACGCTGCCCAGGCTGCTGCGCACCACCAGCGCGCTGAAGGCGGCGCCACCGGCGGCGTGGGTGAGAACCTGAGCCGTTCGGAGTTCGTCGACCGCGCCCTGCGTCAGGCCGTCACCCGCGAAAGCAACAAGCTGCAGTCGGGCATGACCCTGCTGGCCACCGTCGGCGCGACCGCTCCGTTCGTCGGTCTGCTGGGTACCGTGTGGGGCATCTACGGCGCCCTGATCAAGATCGGTGCCACCGGCTCCGCTTCGATCGACGCCGTTGCCGGCCCGGTGGGTGAAGCGCTGATCATGACCGCGATCGGTCTGTTCGTCGCGATCCCGGCCGTGTTCGCCTTCAACTTCTTCAGCAAGATCAACAGCGCGACCATCAGCAAGTTCGATACCTTCGCGCACGACCTGCACGACTTCTTCGCCACCGGCTCGCGCGTCCGCTAATTGCGGCGCGCTTCACCCAGCGACGAACGTAAGTAGTCACCAAGATCTAGACGGAGCCCGTTATGGCTTTCAGTAGTGGTAACAGCGGCGGCCCCATGGCCGACATCAACGTTACGCCCCTTGTGGACGTGATGCTGGTGCTGCTGATCATCTTCATCATCACGGCGCCCCTGATGTCCCACAAGGTCAAGGTGGATCTGCCGGAAGCCAACCTGATCCAGAAGCCGGAAGACGCTGAAAAGCGTTCCGGACCGATCACCCTGGCAGTCAAGGAAGACGGCTCGATCTACTGGAACGACGAAGAAATCAACAAGCAGACTCTCGAGTCGCGCTTGGCGACCGCCGCCCAGCAGACCCCGCAGCCGCCGCTGAACCTGCGTGGTGACCGCACCACCAAGATGCGCGTCATCAACGACCTGACCAAGGTCGCGCAGGAACAGGGCATGCTGGACGTCGGCTTCGTCGCGACCAAAGAAAAGGGGCAATAAGCCATGGCATTCAGTAGTGGTGGTGGCAAGGGCCCCATGGCAGACATCAACGTCACGCCCCTCGTGGACGTGATGCTGGTTCTGCTGATCATCTTCATCGTGACCGCGCCGATCATGACGTACCCGATCGCCGTCGACCTGCCGCAGCGCGTGCTCAACCCACCGCCGCAGCTGGTCGAACCGCCGCCGCCGATCGAACTGAAGATCGACGCCAGCAACCAGGTCTCGTGGAACAACAGCCCGATCAATACCAGCGAGCTGCAGCAGCGGATGGAGCAGGAGGTCCAGCGTGACCCGACCAACCAGCCGGAACTGCGCATCGACGCCAGCCCGGATTCCGAGTACGACGTGATGGCCAAGGTTCTGGCCGCCGCGAAGAATGCTCAGATGAAGAAGATCGGTTTTGTGCAGCAGTAATCGCTACACCGCAACACAACAGTCATGACGCGACTGCAGACGCCCCTGGAGACAGGGGCGTTTTTTTTTATGCCTGCCGGCCTGGACCGCTATGATCGGCGGATGCTCGCCCTCTCCGACTCCCTGCGTCATTGGCTCGACGGCATCGCCCACCTTGGCTCGATCCTGGCGGTGGCCTACCTGCTGTATCTGTTCGCGCTGGCGGGCTGGATCATGCTGCAGAAGCGTGAGCCGGTCGCCACGCTGAGCTGGATCCTGTCGTTGGCGCTGCTGCCCTACCTCGGCTTGTTCATCTACTACCTGCTGGGCCCGCAGAAGGTGAAGCGGCAACGGCTGCGCCGCGGACGCGCACGTTCGGGCATGGAGCACTACAGCGATGTCTGCCCACCGGATGCCGACTGCACCGAGCTGGCCAAGATCGCGCAGGCCACCACGGGCCTGGCGCCGAGCAGCGCGACCGAGGTGACCTGGCTGGTGGATGGTGCCGCTACCTACGCCGCTCTGTTGGAAGCGGTGGCGCAGGCTCGCGATCACGTGCACCTGGAGTACTACATCTTCAATCCGGACCATGCCGGCACCGCCCTGCGCGACGCCCTGGTCGAGCGCGCCCGTGCCGGCGTGCAGGTGCGCCTGCTGCTGGATGCAGTGGGTTCTTCCGCCCTGCCTCGCCGCTTCCTGCAGCCCCTGATCGATGCTGGTGGCGAGGCGGTCTGGTTCCATCCCCGGCAGTTGCTGAAGCCGTTCAAGCGGCCGTGGTTGAACCTGCGTACGCACCGCAAGCTGGTGATCGTCGATGGCCGGCTGGCCTTCACCGGTGGCATCAATATCACCGACGATGAAGACGAGAGCCGCAAGCCGAACGCCTACCGCGACCTGCACATGCGCATCTGCGGCCACGTCGTGCGCAGCCTGCAGCTGGTGTTCGCCGAGGACTGGCTCTATGCCAGTGGCCAGGATCCCTCGCGCATGGACATTGCCCGTCTGTGGCCGGCTGACATGCCGCTGCGCGGCGATGGTGCGATCAACGCCCAGGTGCTGGTCTCCGGCCCGGACTCGGGCTGGGAAACGATCCACCGCCTGCACGTGGCGGCCATCCAGGAAGCACACGAGCGCGTGTGGCTGGTGACGCCCTACTTCGTGCCGGGCGAAGCGGCGCGGATGGCGCTGACCTCGGCGGCACTGGGTGGACTGGACGTGCGCCTGCTGGTGCCGAAGATGAGCGACTCCTGGTTTGTCACCCAGGCCGCGCGCTCCTATTTCGACGAACTGCTGCACGCCGGGGTGAAGATCTACGAGTACGGCCCGCGCATGCTGCATACCAAGGCTTTCATCGCCGACGACGATGTCTGCATCGTTGGCAGCGCCAACTTCGACCACCGCAGCTTCCGCCTGAACTTCGAGCTGTCGATGATGATCAGCGACCGTGACCGCGTCGCCGCTCTGGCCGGGCTGCTGCAGGGAGAGTTCGACCGCGCCACCCGCGTGCACGACCAGGCTGGCCGTTCGCTGTGGCTGCACCGCCTGCCCGAGGCCTTCGCCCGGCTGGCCTCGCCGCTGCTCTGACGCAGCGCTACACTGCGGCGATCATCCGGGGAGCCCGACTATGTACTGGTTGTACCTGCTGCTGGCGCTGGGCTGTTTCGCCTTCGCCCTGAAGACCCCCAGCGCCGCATTGATGACCCTGTGCCTGCTGGCCGCCCTCGCCTTCCTGCTGGCCTGGGTGCGCGGTCGCTATGTAGCCCGCTTCGGCGACCTTCAGCGGGACCCTGCCACCCTTGTCGATGCCGAGGAGCTGCGCCGCCTGCGCGAGCGGGCCCAGGCCCGCCGCAATGCCGACGCCAACGACCACGATCCGTCCCCTCTTTCCAAGTAGTTCCGTTCCATGACCCAGCTCAGCGTCAACGTCAACAAGATCGCCGTCCTGCGCAATTCGCGCGGCGGCGCCGAACCGGACGTGGTGCGCGCCGCCCAGGCCTGCCTGGATGCCGGTGCACATGGCATCACCGTGCACCCGCGGCCGGACCGCCGCCATATCACCGCCGAGGACGTGCTGGCGCTGTCCACGCTGACCCGCGCGCGTGGTGTCGAGTTCAACATCGAAGGCAACCCGTTCGCACCGCCGCGCGAGGGCTACCCAGGCCTGCTGCCGCTGTGCGCGCAGACCCGCCCGGCGCAGGCGACGCTGGTGCCGGATGGCGATGGACAGATCACCTCCGACCATGGCTTCGACTTCGAGCGGGATGCCGAGCGGCTGCGACCACTGGTCGCCGAACTGAAGGCGATGGGCTGCCGGGTCAGCCTGTTCGTCGATGCGGGCAACCCACTGCTGGAGCAGGCGGCCGAAGTCGGTGCAGATCGTGTCGAGCTGTATACCGGCCCCTACGCCGAAGCACACGCGGCCGGCGACGCTGCGGCGATGCTGGAACTGTTCGCCACTGCGGCGCGGCGGGCGCAGGCGGTGGGCCTGGGCGTCAACGCCGGGCACGACCTGTCACAGGACAACCTGCGCGATTTCCTGGCTCACGTGCCAGACGTGCTGGAGGTGTCGATCGGCCACGCGCTGATCGGCGAGGCACTGTATGACGGGCTGGATGCCACCGTGCGCGGGTACCTGGCGTTGCTCTGACCGCTCCCCTGTAGCGTTGAGCCATGCTCGACGCAGCACCGCGCTGAACCCTTCAGGCAGCCGTCGCAGCCATTGAGACGGCTGCGGCGTAACCTGCCGCAATGGGTATCGCGATCAAGGGCCGAGGTTCCACGTCCCACCTTGCCGGGCGCTTTGAAAGTACCGTCAGCGAGGCGGTGGACGACGGCTGGGCGGTCGATGAGAGCGAGGAATTCCTCGCCCCACGTCTGCGCACTGAAGTACGTGCCGAGACCGCACGCAGCATCATCAGCCGCAACACCTCACCGGACGTCGGCTTCAGCCAATCGGTGAATCCGTACCGCGGTTGTGAGCATGGCTGCTCCTACTGCTTCGCGCGCCCCTCGCACGCCTATCTGAACCTGTCGCCAGGCCTGGACTTCGAGACCAAGCTGTTCGCCAAGACCAATGCGCCGCAGCTGCTGCGCAAGGAGTTGTCGAAGCCGGGCTACGTTCCGCAACCGATCGCGCTGGGCATCAACACCGATGCGTACCAGCCGATCGAACGCAAGTTCAAGCTCACCCGCCAGCTGATCGAAGTGATGCTGGAAACCAAGCATCCGTTCTCGCTGATCACCAAGAACGCACTGGTCGAGCGTGACATCGATCTGCTCGCACCGCTGGCGGCGGAGAACCTGGTCAGCGTGCATTTCTCTGTGACCTCGCTGGACCCGCATCTCTCCGCAAAGCTGGAGCCACGCGCGTCGGCACCGCATGCACGGCTGCGTGCGATGAAGCGCCTGCATGAAGCGGGCATTCCGGTGGGTGTGATGGTGGCGCCGGTGATCCCGTGGATCAACGACAGCGAACTGGAAGCCGTGCTGGAGGCCGCGCATGATGCTGGCGCCAGCACCGCAGGCTACGTGCTGCTGCGCCTGCCGCTGGAAGTGGCCCCGCTGTTCCGCGATTGGTTGGACACCCATCATCCCGATCGCGCCGCGCACGTGATGAGCACCATCCAGCAGCTGCGCGGCGGCAAGGATTACTTCAGCCAGTTCGGCACCCGCATGCGTGGCCAGGGCGTGTATGCCGATCTGTTGAACAACCGCTTCAAGCTGGCGCGAAAGCGTCTCGGCTTCAATGCGCAGAACAGCCATTGGCCGAAGCTGGATTGCAGCCGGTTCCAGAAGCCGTTGCCGCCGAAGAAGGATTCGCCACAGGGAAGTCTGTTCTAGAACGCTGGACCGCTGCCCGGCTTACCGGCAACAATCTGCGCTTGGCCGGATGGCCTGCAAGCCAGGGAGGGATGCAGATGGATGACCCAGGATCCGTGACAGTGCGATGCCGTTCGCTTGACGACGAATCGGTTCGCACATGAAGCGCTCACATGCCTTCAGCTGTGGTGCGTTTCTGATTTTCTGTGGTACCGATGCAGAGGCTGCCCGCGCGTTTGTGGTTGAAGACGCTGCCATGCGCGACCCCACCTGCCTTACGGTCGAGCCGCGCCAGCGGCTCTTCGCTTGTCACCGGATCGTTGCCGGGGACAGCCGAGTGATCGGGCTGAGACGATTCCGCACGTCGTGGAGGACCGACCGTTCCACCTTCAGCAAGCTCACGATCCAGCTCCCCGCTGATGCGAAAGCAGGCGACCGGTTCTCTGTCCCAAATGATCGAGTACGGATGTTCCATAGCAGAGGGTCCAGCGCGTTTGCCGGAAAGACGGGCTGCTACGCAGTGCCGGTCGCAGGGCAGATTACCGTGGTTTCCGCAGGAGACTTCGGCATCGAGGTCCAGGTCGATGCAACGTTTCGCTCTGCAAGCCCACTGCAATGGCCGGGAGAGTGCGAGGCACCGACCACAGTGTCAGAGCATCTGAGAGCCCAGCCATTGTCTCTGGAGCAGCTTGATGCATGGACGGGAGTGCATGATCCGGAGGCATCCCCATTCGAACAGGCACACCCCTCCAGACGTTCGCGCAACTGAATCCGCACGAACGTGCTGTACATGATGAAACGCACTCACTGCTTCCACGCCAGTGGTCTCCTTCTCTACCTTGCGAGCGTGCAGGTGGAAGCTCGCTCCATTCACGAATGCATCATCGTTCCGCAGGCCGCGATCGTCACTGACATGCCGGCTGGCCTGGACGAGTTCGAACAGCGTCTGTGGGTGGCAGATACAGGTCAGAGGGTGCGCAAGGGCACCGATACCCTCCTTCTGCTGCGCCTCTTCTCGGACTCGCCAGGCGTGATCGACTCCCAGCAGTACATCAAGATCACAGGCAGCTTGAAGCGATACGCGCCCTCGTCGGAAGGGACGCCGGAGGTAGTGGATGCACGCCTCACCAGTGGCGGCGCGGGCTTTGTGCACAAGGGAGACAACTGGCTGTCCGATTCAGTCGACGTAGAACTACATCAGCCGCATGAGCGCGATAGTCGGATGGAAGTCAAAGTGACGGCTGTCGGGTGGAACAGTTATCGAAAAGAAGACCGTTCCTTCTATCTCCAGTTCACCTGTCAACTGAAGGAAATCCCTGTCGAGAAGCTCAGTGCCTGGCAAGGAGGAAACGACGATCTCTGGGGATCCTTTGGTCCCACCCGATAGCCGGGTGGAACTGCCTGCATGCAATCACTTCTGCGACGACTGGCAATGCTGAAAATAGAAATTTATTCCCTGAGGTTCTAATCACGACTGGACGAGGATGCGTTCTTCTCCCGGTTGAACCAGATTCCGGGCGTGGTGTCTGTCGAAGGGTTCCTCAGGACGATCAACGTCTCTGTTGATCCGTCGGCTGTGGATGACGAAGGTATGAGAGAGTTGATTTCGCTGTTCCAGCGCTATGGAATAGACGTGCGCCAGCTGCGGAAACTGGAGACGGGAGAATTCAGCTCATGGATGCGGAACAGATCCGCCTACTGGTTCAAGTCGATGTATCCGGACCCGTAAGCACATGACATGAAGATCATCTACTGGCTGGGCATCGCGTTCCTGTGGATGCTTCCGTTGAACGTTCTGTTGCTGACGGGCGGCAAGCTGATCTCCGGCGACGCGCTTGGAGAAGAAGAGCTCGTTGGTTTCGGTGTGGCGGTGTTCGGCGCTGTGGCAGGCGGGATGCTCTATCGCCGTCGCCCGCGGTAGCGTCGAGCCCGCCCGACTCTATCTGGAGCGAAGTCGAGCAAGCTGGACTCTATTTGCCACGGCCGCTTGCAACAGCCAATCTGAGGCTGATGGCTTTCGGGTTCTGGAAGCTGCAACAGCTAGCATGGAAAGCTTGGAGTTACGCGCACTGGCACCGCGTTCTGAGGGAAAATGCTGCCTCTTCTGACATCGATTCTCGGCGGTAGTACCGCGGAGGCAAGAGCGGAAAGAGGAACCTCATGCCGGCAATCCGTACATGCAAGAAGATCATGATGCCGCAGATGTCGGGACAGAGAGTCTAGACGGCCAGTTGTCGAGCATGGGTCCATGCATTGCACACGGGGGAATGATGAAGTTCATACTTTGGGCACCTGTAGTGATATTTGCCCTGTTGTCGTTGAGAGCAACTGTCTTCGTCGTCTATCAAGGGGTAAGTGGATCTCCTTTCGCGGAAGAGGAAATCACTGTCGCTGGGGTTGGGTTGGTCTGCGGCTGGATTGCCTGGGTCATGTACAAAACCCTGATCAGACCGTGGAGGAAGCCGAAGCCCTAATGTAGAGCTGGAGTTGGTGGAGGTATCAACTATTCCGCCGGCGGTGGAACTTCCACTGAAATTGGTATTGGAATTGGCGGCGGTGCATCACCGGGTGAGCTGTCTAAGAAGGATGGCGATTGGGGGAATGGTTGGTGAAGAAGAAATCATTGGCTCATTTGCTTCTATACGCTGTGATTGCGGCCCTGATAGGCGGTACCTATCTTTCAATGTTTGGATCCATCGGAGGTGGCGATTGGACCGGAAAGCCAACAGAAGCAGAACTGCGCGCTGCTACCGATACCTTTGAACTCCCTTCAGGCGGCCATCCCACGAACGTTAAGTTCTTACCGAAGGTCACGTTCCTGGGGGCCGTCTTCGACGCCGAACTCGAATCTGATCCAGAGCAGATCGCCGCTTTCTTCATCAAACAAGCCGCAGAGAAGCGGTGGCGACTGCAGAAAGACAAACGGCAGCGCCATTACAGATTGATGGTCTTCTGCGAGGATCGCCTGGCGCGCTCGGTAGAGCTGACGACAAGAGGCAGTACGGTGAAGCTCTATGGAGGAACCTACTGGGACTCGGACAGGGGCGGCGACTACTACTGCTCTCCTGAGGCCCGGTAAACCACCGACGGCATAACGAACTTGCCTGGATATCGGCTCCAATCGGGAGGAGTACGATGACCTCACCGTCCCCCAAACAACTTCTGCGCGCTCTGGAACAGGATCCAACTCGTCGCGATGAACTTGTCCCCCCCCTGCGGCCTGTTACCGCGATGGGTATGGGTAAACGCCGTCGGCGCAATCAGCAGGCTGCCGGTGCGTGGTGCGATCTTCCGCCCCTGGAACAGGAACTCGGTCTCGCCCTCTTCGAATTCCTCGTTGAGGTACAGCGTCCACAGCACGTGCCGGTGCAAGGTCTCGGCCTGCGCATCCTTGGGGTACAGCTCGCAGTGCCAGTACGGGTAACCGCCCTCGCCCGCCGCATACCACTGCAGGTTGATGGCGCCCGGGCGCAGGCAGGTGCGGGCCAGGTCGGCCAGCTGCTGCTGCGGCATGTCAGGAAAGTCCTCGGCAGACAGGCGTCGCGGTTGGCCGTTGCTGTCCTGGATCTGCAACATCAGCGGGGCGATCAACGCCTGTGGATAACGGCGTAGATAAGTCAGCAGGCCGTTGAACACCGCGTGCTGCAGCTGATGGTCCACATCCTGCCAGCCATCAAGGCCGCTGATGCGCAGATCCTTGCTGTGCTTGAGTTCCGGGAACACGCCACTGCCCACGGCACCGGGCTGCAGGCCACGCGCCGCCCGCATGCGCTCGACGATCGCCGCGCAGACCTCGCTGGGGACCGCGTTGTGGATGACCTCGATGAAATCGACCGGGCCCTGCTCGTGCATGCGTGCATTCCTTAGGCGGCAACGGCTTGATGGTGCCGTTTGCCGCCCTCGGTGTCACCCCACGGTCATGTCATCGATCTGCCATGACCGTCGTCAGGCAACCGCCAATCAGCCCTGCGCGTCGTCGTGCGCGTGGTGGTAGCGCACGGCTTCGGCCACTTCCTCGCGCGAACCCAGGAACACCGGCACGCGCTGGTGCAGCTGGTCGGGCTGGATGTCGAGGATGCGCTCGCGGCCGGTCCAGGCGGCGCCGCCGGCCTGTTCGACCAGCAGGCCCATCGGGTTGGCTTCGTACATCAGGCGCAGCTTGCCGGCCTTGGACGGATCCTTCTTGTCCCACGGGTAGATGAAGATGCCGCCGCGGGTCAGGATGCGGTGCACGTCGGCGACCATGCTGGCGATCCAGCGCATGTTGAAGTTCTTGCCGCGCGTGCCTTCCTTGCCCGCCAGCAGATCACCGACATAGGCCTGCATCGGTGCTTCCCAGTGGCGCTGGTTGGACATGTTGATCGCGAACTCCTGGGTCGCCGCCGGAATCTGCATGTTCTCGGTGGTCAGCACGAACTCGCCCTTCTCACGGTCCAGGGTGAAGGCGTGGGTGCCATGGCCGACGGTCAGCACCAGCTGGGTGCTGGGCCCGTAGATGCAGTAGCCGGCGGCGATCTGCTTGCTGCCCGGCTGCAGGAAGGCGTCGTCGCCCGGCAGTTCGACATTGGTCGGGCAGCGCAGCACCGAGAAGATGGTGCCGACGGAGACGTTGACGTCGATGTTGGAGCTGCCGTCGAGGGGATCGAACAGCAGCAGGAAATCACCGCGCGGGTAGATGTCCGGCACCGGCTGGCTGTGGTCCATTTCCTCCGAGGCGCACGCGGCGAGGTGGCCACCCCAGGCGTTCGCTTCAAGCAGGATCTCGTTGCTGATCACGTCCAGCTTCTTCTGCGCCTCGCCCTGCACGTTACCGGTACCGGCATCGCCCAGCACGCCACCGAGGGCGCCCTTGCTGACGGCGATGGAGATGCTGGTGCAGGCGCGGGCGACGACCGCGATCAGCTGGCGCAGGTCGGCGTTGATGCGGCCGGCGTGCTGTTCCTGGATCAGGAAGCGGGTCAACGAAGTACGGGACATGAGCGGGCAGGTCTCGGCAGCGGGAAAACGCCTATTGTCGCCCGTATGGCGGGGCCGTGCGTGAGCGCGGGAAGGCGTAATCGTTTCCAGATGCGTTGCACTCGTGGCGCCTCCCCCTCCCACGCGCTTCAGGGTTCGCCGCGAGCGCGGTGGGGATGGCAAAGGCAAGAGCAAAAGCAAAAAAACAAAGGCGCCTTTCGGCGCCTTTGTCTTCAAGCTACTGGAGCGTTGTTTCAGCCCTTGGCGACGGTGGCCACGGCCTTGGCGACGTATTCCAGGTTGTTCTGGTTCAACGCCGCCACGCAGATGCGGCCGGTGCCGACGGCGTAGATGCCGAACTCGTCGCGCAGACGCTCGACCTGCTCGCGGCTCAGGCCGGAGTAGGAGAACATGCCGGCCTGTTCGTTGATGAAACCGAACTGCGGCGCGCCAGCGGCAGCCAGCTTCTCGACCAGGCCCTGGCGCAGGGCGTGGATGCGCTCGCGCATCTCGGTCAGCTCCTGCTCCCACATCGCACGCAGTTCCGGGTTGGTCAGCACGCCGGCCACCAGCGCAGCACCGTGGGTGGATGGGCTGGAGTAGATGGTGCGGATCACGCGCTTGACCTGCGACTGCACCGCCTTGGCGTCAGCGGCAGTCGGTGCCACCATCGACAGCGCACCCACGCGCTCGCCGTACAGCGAGAACGACTTGGAGTACGAGTTGGCGACGATGAAGCTGTCGATGCCGGCTTCGGCGATGATGCGCACGGCGGCGCCGTCCTGCTCGATGCCCTTGTCGAAGCCCTGGTAGGCCATGTCGATGAAGGGGAACAGCTGCTTGTCCTTCAGCAGCTGCGCGACCTGCTTCCACTGGGTGACCGTGAGGTCGGCACCGGTGGGGTTGTGGCAGCAGGCGTGCAGCAGCACCACGGTGCCGGCGTCCAGCTTGCCCAGGTCGGCCAGCATGCCGTCGAAATCGACGCCATGGGTGGCCGGGTCGAAGTAGGTGTAATCCAGCACGTCGAAACCGGCGGCGCTGAACACCGCACGGTGGTTTTCCCAGCTCGGGTTGCTCAGCGCAACGGTGGCGTGCGGCAGCAGCTTCTTCAGCACGTCGGCGCCGACGCGCAGCGCACCGCTGCCGCCGACGGTCTGTGCGGTAGTGACGCGGCCGGCGGCCAGCAGCGGCGAATCCTTGCCGAACACCAACTCGCGCGTGGCCTGCGTGTACGCCGGCAGGCCATCGATCGGCAGGTAGCCGCGCGGTTTGGCCTCGGCGGCGAGCTGCTGCTCGATCTGCTTGACGGCGCGCAGCAGCGGAATGCGGCCGCTCTCGTCGTAGTAGATGCCCACACCCAGGTTGACCTTGGTCGGGCGGCTGTCGGCGTTGTACGCCTCGGTCAGGCCCAGGATCGGGTCGCCTGGGACCAGTTCCACGTTTGCAAAGAAGGACACGGCGGTACTCGTTCGGTAGACGGAAAGGGGGAGGAAGTGCGCTACGCGGTCCGCGGCTTTTCGGCCGGAAACAGCCCATCGTAACAAAGCCTGCCGAGGCTGGCCGCCGCCATCGTCATCCGCAGCCCCGTACCATGGCGTGCGTTGCCGCCCGATCCATCAACCTGAATCATGAATCCCGCCGCACGACGCCGTTGCCTGCCGCTGTCCGCCCTGCTGCTGTCGCCCTGGACGGCGGTGGCCGAGCCTGCGCCCACCGCCCTGCCTGCGGTGCAGGTACAGGCCGCCCGGGTGCCAGGCATCGATCCGTTCGCGCTGCCGGCCAGCCAGGACACGGTCTGGATCGACGCCAGCCGCGCGGGCACCGGCGCGCAGCTGTCTGAGGCCTTGGCTGGGGTCCCCGGACTGTTGGCGCGCGACCGGCAGAACTTCGCCCAGGACACGCAGCTGTCGATCCGTGGCTTCGGCGCGCGCTCGACCTTCGGGGTGCGCGGGGTGCGGGTGTTGATCGACGGCGTGCCGGCGACCATGCCTGACGGCCAGGGTCAGCTGTCGCATGCCAGCCTGTTGGGCGCCGAGCGCATCGACGTGCTGCGCGGGCCGTTCTCGGCGTTGTACGGCAATTCCTCCGGCGGCGTGCTGCAGGTCTGGAGCGCGCAGGGCCAGGCCGGCGACCCGTGGCGGTTGCGCGTGAATGCCGGCGCCGACAACACGCTCAGTGTCGGTGCGCAGCTGAAGGGTGCCGGTCAAGTGCTGGACTACAACATCGCCGCCAATCACTTCCGCACCGATGGCTGGCGGGACCATAGCCGCGCGCGCCGTGAATCGCTCAACGCACGCATCGGTGGAGAGCTGGGCGGTGGGCGGCTGGAGCTGCTGCTCAATGCGCTTGACGCCCCCGATGCGCAGGATCCGCTGGGCCTGACCCGTGCCCAGGTGGCGGCTGATCCGCGCCAGGCCTCGGCAGTCGCGCACCAGTACAACACCCGCAAAACCGTGCGCCAGCAGCAGGCCGGCCTGCGCTGGACCCGTGAAACGGGAGCGCAGCGCTGGCAATTGATGGGCTATGCCGGCCAGCGCGCGGTACGCCAGTACCTGCCGATTCCGCCGGCACCCCAGACCAACAGCCCGCTGCATGCCGGCGGCGTGATCGATCTGCAGGGCGGCTATGGCGGGCTGGACGCGCGCTGGGGCTGGCACGGTGATCTGGCCGGGCGACCGCTGGATCTGGTGGCCGGGCTCAGCGCCGACCGCCAGCGCCAGCACCGCACCGGCTTCGAGAACTTCATCGGCAGCGCCCTGGGCGTGCGTGGGCGGCTGCGTCGTGACCAGATCGACGTCGTGCAGAACGTGGATCAGTTCACCCAGGCCTGGTGGCAATGGAGCCCGCGTTGGTCGCTGCTGGCCGGGCTGCGCCACAGCGCCGTGCGATTCGAATCGAATGACCGCTACATCGTCGGCGCCAACCCCGACGACAGTGGCCACCGCCGCTACCAGGCGACCACGCCGGTGGCAGGCGTCAGCTTCGAGGCCAGCCCGCAGTGGCGGCTGCACGCGGCCGTGGGGCGTGGTTTCGAGACCCCCACCTTCAACGAACTGGGCTATCGCGCCGACGGCCAAGCCGGGCTGGCACTGGATCTGGCCGCCGCGCGCAGCCGCTCCATCGAGGTTGGCAGCAAGTGGCACGCACAGGATGGAACCCAGCTCGATGTCAGCCTGTTCCGTGCAGATACCGACGACGAGCTGGCCGTTGCCAGCAATATCAGCGGACGCAGCACCTACCGCAACATAGGCCGCACCCGCCGCCAGGGGCTGGAACTGCAGTACCGACAGCCGCTGGCCGAGCACTTGGAACTGCAGCTGGCGTGGACCTGGCTGCAGGCGCAGGTGCGCTCGCCGTACCTGACCTCGAACACCCTGGTCGCTGCAGGCAGCCGCCTGCCCGGCGTGCCGCGCCAGCAGGCCTTCGCCCGGCTGCAGTGGAGCCCTGCCGATTGGCAGTGGGCGCTGGAGGCAATGGCCAGCAGCGATACCGTGGTCAATGACGTGGCCACCGAGCGCGCGCCGGGCTACGCCCTGCTGCACCTGGAAGCCGGCCGTCGATGGACGCTGCCGGGCGGCGAGCTGCGCGCCTTCGCCAGGCTGGAGAACGTGCTGGACCAGGCCTACATCGGCTCGGTGATCGTCAATGACGGCAATGGTCGCTTCTACGAGCCGGGACCGGGACGGCGAGCCAACGTCGGCCTGCAATGGTCGTGGCGTTGAGTTGGTAGTGCCGGCCGCTGGCCGGCATCGCTTTGTGTAGGGCAGCCCAGACGTTGCCGGCCAGCGGCCGGCACTACCCCGTAAATCGGGGGCCCTGGCCGGCATCGCGCCGCGCAGGGCGTCAGGAGGCTGCCGGCCAGCGGCCGGCACTACCGGTCAGTCGGGGGCCTTGGCTGGCACGAACGGCGAGGTCGGGTCGCTGGCCGGGAAGGTCTCCTCCAGCGCCTCGTCCTGGTTGTCGCTGGCGCGCTGCTTGCGTTCACGGCGCTTGAGCGGGCTCTCCTGGCCACCGCGATGGCGGTCGCCGCCATCCTTGCGGTCCTGGGCCGCCTGTTCAGCCTCGTGCTTCACCGGCAGGTGGTCGTGCTCGGCATCGAAGAACGGCGCGCCGGTGCCGCGGTAGTCGGCGTTGTCGGCATCGCGCTTGCCGCGCTGCTCGCCGGGAATGGGCGGGTGGTTCTCCCGCAGCGGGTCTCGCGAGGTCTCTCGGCTCATGGTCTGGTACCTGCCCTTGGGGGGATTCCACTACACCGCCCCGCAGGTAAAGCCGTTGCGAACTTGGCGTCATGAACATCTCGCTCACCCCCCGGTAACGGCACCGCGCGTATTCCTGCCCACCCGCCCCCGCTGCAGGAGCCGGCCATGCCCCGTCTTGAACGACCCGCACCGTCCGTGTTCAACGCCCTGCTCGATCCGCTCGGCCAGCGCAGCGCGCAGCGCCGTACGCGTCGCCATGAAGACCCCCAGGCGGTGGCGCAGGACTACCTGCAGTACATGCTCAGCGACTACGAGGAGCGCCGCGGGCAGAGCCACCGGAACTGGCGCGACCTGTGCCCGGTGTATGCCTTCGCGTTGACCACGCATGCCGCGGATTGGCCACGCGGTGATGCCGTCGATACCTGCGAGGAACTGGCCGAGCACTGGGAACAGATGCGCGGGCAGTCACGCTTGGGCTGGTCGCAGGCGCGGCCGGTGGTGGAAGACGCCTGGCGCGCGCTGGACCATATTCCGGCGGCGGCGGTGAGGCCGTTGCTGCAGTAGTGCCGGCCGCTGGCCGGCAACCCCAGGAAACTTCAGGCCGCGAGCTCTGCCGGCCAGCGGCCGGCACTACCGCATCTGCGTAGAACCCACGTGCACGGTATCGACACGGGTGGTTTACACCGCCCATCCGAAGCTGGATGCCCTGCCCCGCCAAAGGTACGCCCATGGCCCGCCCGATCTGGACCGGCACGCTGTCGTTTGGCCTGCTCAACGTGCCGGTGTCGCTGATGTCCGGCGAACGCAAGGTCGACCTGCAGTTCCGCATGCTCGATTCCCGCGATCGCAAACCGATCCGTTTCGAACGGGTCAACGCCGACACCGGCGAGGAGGTGCCCTGGAAGGACATCGTCAAAGCCTATGAGTACGACAAGGGCAGTTATGTCGTGCTGGAGGAAGGTGATATCCGCTCGGCCGCGCCTGAAAGCCACGAAGCGGTGGAGGTGGAATCATTCGTGGATGCGGCGCAGATCGACCCGCGCTATTACGAGAAACCGTATCTGCTGGTGCCCGGCAAGAAGGCCGAGAAAGGCTATGTGCTGCTGCGCGAAACGTTGCGCAGCACCGGCAAGGTGGGCATCGCGCGGGTGGTGGTGCGTACGCGCGAATACCTGTGTGCGGTGATGCCGCATGAGGACGCGCTGGTGCTGATGATCCTGCGCTATCCGCAGGAACTGGTGGATCCCGAGGACTACAAGCTGCCCACCGGAAAACTGTCCGACTACCGCATCACCAGCAAGGAAACGGCGATGGCCGAGCAGTTGATCGAGTCGATGGCCGGCGACTGGGATCCGTCGCAGTACCACGATGAATTCCGCGAGCGCCTGCAGCAGGTGTTGAACAAGCGCATCAAATCCAAGGGCGGCACCACGCGGGTGGACGATGAGCCGGCACCGCGGGAGGACGCCAGTACCAATGTGGTCGACTTCATGGCGCTGCTGCAGAAGAGCCTGGATGCGAACAAGCGAACGCCAGCGAAGAAGGCCGCAACGCGCAAAGCAGCCGCCAAGTCGCCAGTGAAGAAGGCCGCAAAGAAGACAACGAAGAAGGCTGCAAAGAAGACCGCACCCCGACGCAAGGCGGGGTGAGCCATGTCGTTGCACCAGTATCGGCGCAAACGCCGGCTTGGCGGTGGCGCCGGGCAGACAACGGAGCCCGACGACACGCCCGCACCGGGCGACCCGAAGCGGCGGCCGACCTTTGTCATCCAGCTGCACCATGCCAGCTCGCGTCACTATGACTTCCGCCTGGAAATGGACGGCGTACTGAAGAGCTGGGCGGTGCCCAAGGGGCCTTCCCTGCGCGTCGGTGAAAAGCGGCTGGCCGTGGAAGTGGAAGACCATCCGTTGTCCTACGCCGGTTTCGAGGGAGACATTCCTGAAGGTCACTATGGTGCGGGCCACGTGGAAGTCTTCGATCACGGCACCTGGGCCTGTGAAGGCGATCCACTGCAGGCACTGGCGGCGGGCAAGATCGACTTCGTGCTGCATGGACAACGCCTGGCCGGTGGCTGGAAGCTGGTGCGGACCGCGATGAAAGGACGCCAGGTGCAGTGGCTGTTGATCAAGCGCGGTGACGGGGAAGCGCGCGACGCGGAGGCGGATGACCTGCTGACGGCACCGATGCCGAAACGAACACCTGCGGCGAAGAAGCGTTCCGCGGACAAGACGGCGCGAGCTGCACCCGTCGCACGCACGACCACACGCAAGGCCGATGTGCGCTGGCATGCACGCGCGCTGCAACTGCACGGCGCACGTGACGCACCCTACCCGCATGCATTCAAACCGCAGTTGACCGATCATCGCGACAGTGCGCCGGACGGCGACCGCTGGCTTCACGAAATCAAGTGGGATGGCTATCGCCTGCTGGCTGATCTGCACGATGGCGAGGTCAGGCTGCGCTCCCGCAATGGTCTGGATTGGACCGATGATTTTCCCGAAGTGGTGCAGGCCGTGCAGGCGCTGCCGGTGCGCGATGCACGCCTGGACGGCGAACTGGTGGTGCTGGACAAGGAAGGACGCAGTGACTTCGCAGCGTTGCAGCGGGTGATCGACGGCAGTTCGAAGCAACCGCTGCGCTACATCGTGTTCGATCTTCCGGGCGTGGCTGGAGCGGATATCAGTCGTGCGCCGTTGCTGGAGCGCAAAGCACTCCTGAAAGAGCTCATTGGGCCGGCGCCTGGCACCCTGGCCTTCAGCGAGCACGTGATCGACCATGGCCCGCAGGTGTTCGTTGCCAGTGGCAAGGCCGGATTCGAAGGCATCGTCAGCAAGCAGGTGGATGCCCCGTACGTGAATACCCGCGCGCGCAGCTGGGTGAAGGTGAAGCACGAAGACACCGACGAGTTCCTGATCGTCGGCTACACGGCACCCAAGGGTTCACGGGTGGGGTTCGGCTCGCTGCTGCTGGCGACGCCGGACAAGGGCGGCTTGCGCTATGTGGGCCGCGTTGGCACCGGTTTCGACGACCAAAGCCTGCGCGCGCTGCTCAAGGCACTGCAGCCCTTGGCGGTGAAGACGCCCGTGCTGCAGCTGCCGGCGCATGTGCCGTTCCGCGCTGCCAGCGTACGCTGGGTGAAGCCGGTGGCGGTTGCCGAGGTGGCCTTCCGTGGCTGGGGCAAGGAAGGCCTGCTGCGCCAGGCCAGTTTCAAGCGACTGCGCAGCGACAAGCAGAAGGAGGACCTGGGAATGAGCACCGCAGATGCCGAAACCGGAGGCGAGGTCGAGATCACTCATCCGGAGCGGGTGGTGTTTCCAAGGCAGAAACTGCGCAAGGGTGACGTGGCCGACTACTACCAGCGCATGGCGCGCTGGATCCTGCCCGAGATTGCCGGACGTCCGCTGTCACTGCTGCGCTGCCCGGACGGCGTGGGCAAGGCCTGCTTCTTCCAGAAGCACCATGGCCCCGGCCTGGGGGACGCGGTACATGCGGTACCCCTGCAGCAGAAGAGCGGCCGCGAGGATTACGTCTACGTCGACGATGCGCGGGGCCTGCTGCAGCTGGTGCAGATGAATACCCTGGAACTGCATCCGTGGGGCGCAACCGTGGCCGATCCCGAGCACCCGGATCGTCTGGTGTTCGATCTCGACCCCGGCGAAGGGGTGAGCTGGGCACAGGTGAAGGCCGCTGCGCGCGATGTCCGTGACCGCCTGCAGGAGGTGGGCCTGCAGAGCTTCGTGCGGCTGTCCGGCGGCAAGGGCGTGCACGTGGTGGTGCCGCTGCAGCCCAAGGCTGGCTGGGACGAGGCCAAGGCGTTCTGCGAGGCGTTCGCGCAGGCAATGGCGCTGGAGCAGCCTGATCGCTACGTGGCGACGATGAGCAAGGCCAAGCGCGGCGGCGTGATCTTCATCGATTGGCTGCGCAACACACGCGGTGCCACCAGCGTGTGTTCGTGGTCGCTGCGCGCGCGCGATGCTGCCGGCGTGGCGGTGCCGCTGCGCTGGGAAGAACTGGCCCGGGTGAGCGCGGCCGACGCGTTTCCGATGGCCAAGGCGCTGGCGCGCGCCAAGCGGCTGAAGGGTGACCCATGGCAGGGCATCGCGCGGTTGAAGCAGAGGCTGCCGTCGCTGAAGCGGTAGTGCCGGCCGCTGGCCGGCAACCTCGGCCATCCTGCAGTTGCCGGCCCGCGGCCGGCACTACCTGCATGCGCTCAGCGCAGATCGCGCGAGGGGCGGCGGCCGAACCACCAGCCCACCAGCAGCTGCAACGGCAGCGATGCCAACAGCGAAATGACGAACCAGAACGGGAAGTCCGCACCCGCCGTCCACATCGCGTAGCCACAGCCCAGCGCGATCAGCGACCAGATCGAGAAGCCATGTGAACGCGGCCAGCACGGCGCGTAATAGGTGGCGAAGGAAATGCCGGCGACGCCACCGAGTACGCTGAAGGCCAGGTCCCACCCCAGCTGCACGCTGTTGCTGTCCGGCGACAGGCCCAGCAACGGCGGCAGCCAGCCGGCGACGCTGCTGACCAGCGCAAGCGACAGCACGCCGCCGATCAGGGCGACGATGGACAGGAACAGGGTCTTGAGCAGGCCAGGCATGCGCGTATTGTACGGCTGCCACAGAGTGCCCGCGTTGCCGGCCAGCGGCCGGCACTACCGAACCGACTGGGGTCTTGCCGGCCAGCGGCCGGCACTACCGATGGATCGGCATGGCCGCCGTGCCCGTGGGAGAGGGGTACGGAGCAGCGGCGGCCATGCACAGGCAGTCAGGCGGCGAAGTCGAGCACCACGCGGCCTTCGATGGTGCCCGCGTGCATGCGCGCGAACACGTCGTTGATGTTCTCCAGGCGGTCGGTGCTGACCGTGGCTGCGACCTTGCCTTCGGCGGCGAACTGCAGTGACTCCTGCAGATCCAGCCGGGTGCCGACGATCGAGCCGCGCACGGTGATGCCGTTGAGCACCATGCCGAAGATGTCCAGCGGGAAGTTGCCGGGCGGCAGGCCATTGAGCGACACGGTGCCACCGCGGCGGACCATGCCCAGAGCCTGTTCGAACGCCTTGGGCGACACTGCGGTGACCAGGGCGCCGTGCGCACCGCCGATCTCCTTCTTCAGGAATGCGGCCGGATCGGTGGTACGCGCGTTCACGGTGATCTGCGCGCCGAGCTGCCGGGCCAATGCCAGCTTGTTGTCGTCCACGTCCACCGCAGCCACGTTCAGGCCCATCGCACGGGCGTACTGCACCGCCATGTGGCCCAGGCCACCGATGCCGGAAACCGCCACCCAGTCCCCGGGCTTGGTGTCGGTCACCTTCAGGCCCTTGTAGACGGTCACGCCGGCGCACAACACCGGCGCGATCTCGACGAAGCCCACTTCCTTCGGAAGCAGGCCGACATAGTTGGCATCGGCCAGTGCGTACTCGGCGAAGCCGCCGTTGACCGAGTAACCGGTGTTGCGCTGCGTCTCGCACAGCGTTTCCCAGCCACCCAGGCAGTGTTCGCAATGGCCACACGCCGAGTACAACCAGGGGATGCCGACCCTGTCGCCTTCCTTGACGTGCCCTACCCCGCCTCCCACGGCCACGACGTGCCCCACGCCCTCGTGGCCGGGGATGAACGGCGGGTTCGGTTTCACCGGCCAGTCGCCCTCGGCGGCGTGCAGGTCGGTGTGGCAGACGCCACAGGCCTCGATCCTGACCAGCACCTCGCCCGCCCCCGGGCGCGGTACCGAGACTTCCTCGATGACCAGCGGCTTGCCGAACTCGCGTACGACGGCGGCCTTCATGGTGGATTGCATGTTCGGATCTCCGCAGTGCGCTTGCCCACAGAATGACGCCGGCTCGAGGCCGGCGCTTTGATCACGATCAAACCTTTGAAGATCCGTGCAGCAGGTTCAGCTGGCCAGCACCGATGCTTCGCGCGCCAGTCGTTCGATGGCGTCCCAGTCACGGGTCTGCAGCAGCGCCGGGGTGGTCAGCCACGAGCCGCCCACGCACAGCACGTTGGGCAGGTGCAGGAACTGTGGCGCGGTCTGCGCGCTGATGCCACCGGTCGGGCAGAACCGCACGTCGGCAAACGGGCCGTGCCAGGCCGCCAGCAACGCAGCGCCACCGGCCTGCACCGCCGGGAAGAACTTGAAGGTGTCCGTGCCGTGCTCCAGGCCCAGGATCAGGTCCGAGGCGGTGGCGGCACCGGGCAGGTACGGCAGGTCGGCATCGCGCGCGGCGGCATACAGCGCCGGCGTTGCACCGGGCGACACCGCGAAGCGCGCGCCGGCCTGCTTCGCCGCCTGCATCTGCGTGGCGTTGAGCACGGTGCCGGCGCCGATGACAGCATCGGGCACGGCCTCGACCATGGCCTTGATCGCATCCAGCGCCTGCGGCGTGCGCAGCGTCACTTCGATCACCGGCAGGCCGCCGCGGAACAGCGCCTGGGCCACTTCGACCGCCTCATTCACATCTTCGGGGGTGTACACCGGAATCACCGGTGCCAGCTTCAACAGCGCGCGCAGGCGCGGATCAGCGCTGGACATGGTCTTGCTCCTTGCCCGATGGGGCATCGCGGATCGCCGCCGGGTCCGGCAGCGCAGCGGCGCATGATGCCATGCGCGCTGCAAAGGTGCTGGTACCCTGCCCTGCGGCGGATTCAGACTGCGTCGGCCTGCAGTGCCTGGATGCGGCGCTGGTACCAGTCACCCCCAAGCGGGTCGAACACCGCGGAACGTTCCATCGGCGCTTCGTATACATGCACCGAAATGGCCAGGGCTTCATCGCTGGCATTGCGCAGGGTGTGGTATTCGTGAGGTGGAATGAGGCTGCCGGCGCTGCCGCAGCCCCCGCGCAGCGCGGCGTGGCGTCGGAAGCGCCAGCGTTCGCCGGCGCATTCCAGCAGCTCGTAACGGGTGATCTCCAGTTCCCCCAACCACACGCCCTCCACACACCACATGGCATCGTGGTCGTGCAGCGGCGTGCCCTGCCCTGGGCCCCAGCTCATGGCAATCACGCTGTAGCCGTGTTCCTGGCTGTGGTACAGCGGGCGTCGCGCGTAATGATCACTGACCGGACGGTGCACGCATTCGGGTAGCTCGATGCGGCTGTCCGCAATGGCTTCCTGCAGCGCCAGCTGCAGGTCGGCGGTGATGCGCCCGGCATCACCGGAGGTCATCGCCGCGTCGACTGCGGCGATCAACCGGTCGCGGCCACGGAACGCCGGAAACGGAGAAGTCTGCAGGTCCATGCCCCGACTGTAGCGGAGCATGGTTAAGGGAATGTTGGTGTTCGCGCGCGTGGCACCCGCATTCATGGCAAGCACGCGTGAAAAACGGTTCAGATGCAAACGCAGTAGAGCGATCACAATGGAACCCCACGCGGTGGAACGTGTCGAACACGGTCTGTGCCGCTCCAGCTGCGACATTCCGCAACTTCGCGCCCGACGGGCGCAAGGCTAGAATTCTCCGACTTACCTGGTTCTATACATGTCAGTGCGAAATATGAGCGATGCCGCGTTGCCGGCATCGAAAGGCAAGGCTGCCACGATCAACGACATCGCACGACTGTCGGGAGTTTCCAAGAAAACGGTTTCAAGAATCATCAACAACTCGCCGCTGGTGCGCAAAGACACCCGCGACAAGGTCGAGGCGTTGATGCGCGAGGTCGGTTACGTGCCCGACCCCCTGGCGCGCGGACTCGCGTTCCGCCGCTCCTTCCTGATCGGGCTGGTGTACGACGACCCCGGCGCCCAATGCATTGTCGACCTGCAGCACGGCGCGCTGGAAGCGCTGCGCGGCACCGGCTATGAGCTGGTGGTGCATCCCTGCGACAGCCAGGACCCGGAGTGCGCGCAGGGCGTGCGCCGCTTCGTGCAGCAGCAGAAGCTGCATGGGGTGATCCTCGGCCCGCGTGCATCCGAATCGGTTGCACTCGCGCAGATGCTGGACGACATCGACTGCCGCTACGTGCGGATCAACGCGCATGCGTCGGAAGAAGACGTGCAGGCGGTGGTCACCCACGATCGCGATGGCGCGGCAGCAGCAGCGGGCTACCTGCTCTCGCTCGGCCACCGCGACATCGCGGTGATCGCCGGACCGGGTGACCGGCGCGCGGCGCGTGAGCGTACCCATGGCTTCCTTGACCGGTTGGCCCAGGTGGGGCTGACCTTGCCGGGCGAGCGCGTGCTGGAAGCGGGCGACACCTTCGAATCCGGCGTGCATGCCGCCGAACGGTTGCTGCTGGGGGAACGCCGCCCCAGTGCGATCTTCGCCGGCAACGACGAGATGGCGGCCGGTGTCTACCAGGTCGCGCTGCGTGCGGGCATCGCGGTGCCGCAGCAGCTGTCGATCGTCAGCTACGACGACAGCCCGCTGGCGTCGCGGCTGTGGCCGCCTCTGACCTCGGTGCGTCGCCATGTGTCCGATATCGGCCGCGTGGCCGCGTCGATGCTGGTGCAGGCCGACGTGCCGGATGCGCCGACCGCAGCCAGCGTGCATCCGCAGTTGATGGTGCGCGGTTCCTGCCGCGCCGTGGACGCCTGAGTGCCCTGCCCTCGCCTGCGCCGCTGCAATGGCGCAGGCAGGCAACAACGAAAACGGCGCATCCAGGTGCGCCGTTTTCCTTTCAATGCGAAGCGCTGTACGTCGTGCGCTTACACGTCCCCGCCGTCGGCCCAGCCATCACCCGTGCCCTTCTGGAACACGCGGTCATCGCCCTGCACGTCACCGGCCGGCAGATGCGCCTGGCTGGCCAGTGCCGCGTAGATCGGGGTGAAGTCCGGCGACGTCGCCTGCATCAGCTGTTCGAAGCTGTCGATGACGAAGTAGGTCTTCTGGAAGGTGTCGATGCGGTACTTCGTGCGCATGATCCGCTGCAGGTCGAAGCCGATGCGGTTGGGCGCGGCCGATTCCAGCGAGTACAGCGACTCGCCCTTCGACGACACGATGCCGGCGCCGTAGATGCGCAGGCCCTCGGGCGTGTCGATCAGGCCGAATTCCACCGTGTACCAGTACAGGCGCGTGAGGTTCTGCAGCGCGTCCGGGCCGATCGCATGGGCTTTGACGCCGCCACGGCCGTACGCCTCCATGTAGTCGGCGAACACCGGGTTCATCAGCAGCGGCACGTGGCCGAACAGATCGTGGAACAGGTCCGGCTCGGCGATGTAATCAATCTGGTCCGGGCGACGGATCCACCAGGTCACCGGAAAACGGCGATTGGCCAGGTGGTCGAAGAAATCCAGTTCCGGCAGCAGGCCTTCAACGCCGACCAGGGTCCAGCCGGTGGCGGCGCCCAGTACTTCGTTGAGCTGGTCGAAGCGCGGAATCATGTGCGCGCTCATGCCCATCTCGTCCTGTGCATCCAGGAACTCCTGGCAGGCGCGGCCGACCAGCAGCTCACGCTGGCGCTGGTACAGCGTGCTCCAGGTGGCGTGGTCGTCGGCGGTATAGGTGTCCCACGGCTGCTCGACGAGCGCGGTGGTGTACACCGGCACGTAGCCCTTGTCGGTCTGCTGGTGTTCGACGCGGCGGGGCTGGGCGAGGTCCATGGGGCACTCCTTGACGGGATGCCTACGATGCTAGGGCAGAGCACGCGCAACAGGGTTGCAAAAGTTGCGCCCGTTGGCCCTGTTGGCGCAATATCCTTGCGTACTCACCATGTTGCGGGGCAACAATGGCCGGAGAAGTCCAGTTTGATCGCACGGATATACGCCTGCTGGCTGAAATCCAGCGGGATGGGCGCGCCACCAACGCCGAACTGGCGGCGCGGGTGAATCTTTCTCCTTCGGCCTGCCTGCGGCGGTTGCAGCGGCTGGAAAGCGAGGGTGTGATCGTCGGCTATGGCGCGCGGCTGGAGCCGCGGCAGCTGCGGCTGGGCCTGCAGGCCTTCGTGCGCGTGCAGCTGGAAAAGCACGACCAGGCCGCCATCGGCCACTTCGTGGACAGCGTGCAAGCGTGGGACGAGGTGGTGGCCTGCCATGCGCTGACCGGCGACATGGACTACCTGCTGCACGTCTACGTGCGCGACCTGGAGCACTTCTCGCGCTTCCTGCTGGACCGGTTGCTCAACGCCGGTGGCGTGGCTGATGCCAATTCCAGCTTCGTGCTGCGCACGGTGAAGGGTTTCCAGGCACTGCCGCTTTCGCAGCTGGAGTCCTGAGCGGCCACCGGGCATGCCCGGTGGCCAGGCATCAAGGGATCAGCACTTGTCCTTGCGGCCCATCAGCTTGCCCAGGCGCGAGGCTTCCTCGCACTTGGGGGCAGCCACCGGCGCCGGTGCAGCGGCGGCGGCACGCGCGCGCTGCAGCTGCTGGATCCTGGCGCGGATCTGCGGCATCGCGGCCATCGCGGCCTTTTCGCCTTCCAGGATCGCCGTGCCGCGCTGGCTGAAATCGGCAGCGCCGATGTCCAGCACCTTCGGCCGGATGACGATGTCGGCCCGCGCCAGTTCCTGCTCGCCCAGGCGCTGGCCCATGATCGAGATGGACTGGTTGACGATGCCCAGCATGTCGGTCGGCGCCTTGCCGCTGGCCTTGCTGGAGATGTCCACGGCGATCACGAAGTCGGCGCCGAGCTGGCGCGCGGCATCCACCGGTACCGGGCTGACCACGCCGCCATCGATGTAGTTGCGACCACCGATCTTCACCGGTTCGAACACGCCGGGAATGCTGCTCGACGCACGCACCGCCTGGCCGACGTTGCCGCGCACGAAGATCGCGCGCTCGCCGGTTTCCAGCTGGGTGGCGACGGCGGCGAACGGCTTCTTCAGGCGTTCGGCCGGACGGTTGGCAACCTGTTCGTTGACGTAGTCCTGCAGCTTCTGGCCCTGCACCAGGCCACCGGAGAACAGCCGCACGTCGCGGATGCTGGCTTCATCCAGCGCCACCGCCTTGCTCTGCATCTGGAACGCGTCCATGCCGCTGGCGTACAGCGCGCCGACCACGCTGCCGGCACTGGTGCCGGACACCACCGCCGGTTCGAAGCCATTGGCCTCCAGCATCTTGATCACGCCGATGTGGGCAAAGCCCTTGGCCGCGCCACCGCCGAGTGCGATGCCGATCTTCACCGGCTTGGCCTGTGGCACCACGGTCGGCGCCGGCGGCGGCGTAGGGCGGACCGGATCGCCACCGCAGCCGGCCAGCAGGCCGATCAGGGCGACGGACAGCAGCATGCGGGGGCGGAACAGGCTCATCGGCAGTGCGCTCGCGGCGCCGGATTCAGGAAAGGGCGCCAGCATACCGAAGCCGTGGCGGGGCGGGCAGGGTGGGAAATATCGCCCATTCATAAAGGTAGTGCCGGCCGCTGGCCGGCAACCATAGGGAAACTGGCAACGGTCCATGGGGCTGCCGGCCAGCGGCCGGCACTACCGGGATGCGCGCCAAGGTCCATGGGGTTGCCGGCCAGCGGCCGGCACTACCGGGATGCGTGCCAAGGTCCATGGGGCTGCCGGCCAGCGGCCGGCACTACCGGGATGCGTGCCAAGGTCCATGGGGCTGCCGGCCAGCGGCCGGCACTACCGGGATGCGCGCCAAGGTCCATGGGGTTGCCGGCCAGCGGCCGGCACTACCGGGATGCGCTCCAAGGTCCATGGGGTTGCCGGCCAGCGGCCGGCACTACCGGGATGCGTGCCAAGGTCCATGGGGCTGCCGGCCAGCGGCCGGCACGACCGGAGGCGGTCAGAAGCGGTTGTCGCCGTCCAGCATCCGGCCCAGGCCGCCCAATACCGAACCCTCGCCGCGGTTCTGGCCACCGCCCTGCGGCGCGGCCATCCACATGCGGCCAGCCAGGCGCGAGAACGGCAGCGACTGCAGCCAGACCTTGCCTGGGCCGGTCAGCGTGGCCAGGAACACGCCCTCGCCGCCGAACAGCATGCTCTTGATGCCCGCAACACGGCGCACGTCCATGTCCACGGTCGGGTGGTAGGCCACCACGCAGCCGGTATCCACGTCCAGGCGCTCGCCGGCAGCCAGCTCGCGTTCCACCACACAGCCGCCGGCGTGGATGAACACCCAGCCGTCGCCTTCCAGCTTCTGCATGATGAAACCCTCACCACCGAACAGGCCGGTCATGATCTTGCGCTGGAACTGCACGCCGATCTGCACGCCGCGCGCACCGGCCAGGAAGCTGTCCTTCTGGCAGATCAGGCGGCCGCCGTGCTGGTCCAGTTTCATCGCCAGCACCGTGCCCGGGTAGGGCGCGGCGAAGGCGACCTTGCCCTTGCCGTGCCCGCTCTGCGTGTAGACGGTGGCGAACAGGCTCTCGCCGGTCAGCACGCGCTTGCCGGCGGCCATCACCTTGCCCATGAAGCCGCCGCCCTGGTCGCCGTTGGCGGCGCCGAACACCGTGTCCATCTGTACCGTGGCGTCCTTGAACATCAATGCGCCGGCCTCGGCGATGGCGCTCTCGCCGGGGTCGAGCTCGATCTCCACGAACTGCATTTCATGGCCGACGATGCGGAACTCGATGTCGTCGGCGCGGCCGCTGGCGCCGACGGGGACCGGCGGTGGGGTGTTGGGCATGCCCGGGGCCACCGCCTGCAGCTCGGCCACCTCGGCGATCGGTGTCCACCCGCTCATGCCCTGGCACCAGGCCAGCGCGCGCGGATTGGCCTGCGCGTAGCGGCGCGCGGCCTCGTCATCAAGCGGGCCGATGCGCTCGGCCTGGGCGGAGGCATGGAAGTACCACTGGGTCATGGCGGCGGGTCCGTCGCGTTGGAAACCCCGAGTCTAGCGAGCGCCCGGGGGCGCCGGCGACGGGGCCATGAACGGCGGGCATTTGCGGCGTAGGTGCTGTATTGCAACAATTATCTGGTAGCGCCGTTTTACCACCCCTCCAAACACAGCCTACCGCCATGTCCCCGACCCGTACTTCCCGTGGCCGCCTTCCGGTCGCGCGCCCCCTCGTTGCCGCTCTTTCCGCCCTGCTGCCGCTGGTAGCAGCCGCTCAGGAAACCCCCGCCGCCAAGGATCCGGTTGCCCTCGATGCCCTGCAGGTGACCGCGCAGCGCCGCGTCGAGAACGCCAAGGACGTACCGGTCGCGCTGAGCGCGATCCAGGGCGAGAAGCTGGATGTGCTCGGCTCGGCCGGCGATGACATCCGCTTCCTGGCCGCGCGCGTGCCCAGCCTCAACATCGAGTCGTCCTACGGCCGTGCCTTCCCGCGCTTCTACATCCGTGGCCTGGGCAACACCGATTTCGACCTCAATGCTTCGCAGCCGGTGTCGCTGGTGTATGACGACGTGGTGCAGGAAAGCCCGCTGCTGAAGGGCTTCCCGCTGTTCGACCTGGCCAACGTGGAAGTGCTGCGTGGCCCGCAGGGCACGCTGTTCGGCCGCAACACCCCGGCCGGCGTGGTCAAGTTCGATTCGGCGCGACCGTCGCAGGATGCCGACGGCTACGTGCGCGTGGGCTACGGCAGCTACAACAGCTGGAACGTGCAGGGCGCCTACGGCGGCCCGCTGACCGACCGCTGGTCGGCACGTGTCTCGGCGATCTACCAGCGCCGCGATGACTGGGTCGACAACACCCGCGCCGGTGCCCCCAACAGTGGTTTCGAAGGCTATGACGAAGCCGCCGGCCGCGTGCAGTTCCTGTACGAAGGCGACGACTTCGAAGCGCTGTTCAACCTGCACAAGCGCAAGCTCAACGGCACCGCCCGCCTGTTCCGCGCCAACATCATCCAGAAGGGTGGCAATTCGCTGGTCGAGAACTTCGACCGCGACAAGGTGGCCAACGACGGCGTCAACTTCTCCGACCTGGAAACCTGGGGCGGCAGCGCGCGCCTGCAGTGGAACCTCGGCTCGGTGACGCTGCACTCGATCACCGGTTATGAAACCGCCGAATCGCTCAACCGCGGTGATATCGACGGCGGCTACGGCGCGGCCTTCCTCGGTGCCGGCAACTACGGCCCGGGCCTGATTCCATTCTCGTCGGAGTCGGCCGACGGCCTGCCGCACCACCGCCAGTGGACGCAGGAAGTGCGGATCGAGTCCAACGAGTGGGGCCGCTTCGACTGGCAGGCCGGCGTCTTCTACTTCGATGAAGACGTGACCATCAACAACTTCAACTACGACTCGCTGACCCCGGGCAATCCACAGACCGGCCACGTGGTGCAGAACCAGCGCAACAAGGCGTGGGCGGTGTTCGCTTCGGGCGACTTCGATGTCACCGATCGCTTCAAGCTGCGCGCCGGCGTGCGCTACACCCAGGACAAGAAGGACTTCAGCGCCAGCGTGCTGCAGGCCGTTCCGTTCGGCACCCCAGTCAGCGGCCCGTACCTGGCCAACACCGACGTCAACGACGTCAGCTGGGATGTCAGCGGCGTCTACAAGCTGACCGACGACATCAACGCCTACGCCCGCGTGGCCAAGGGCTTCCGCGCGCCGTCGATCCAGGGCCGCCTGGCCTTCGCGCCGGGCCTGTCGCAGGCCGACTCGGAGAAGGTCATCTCGTATGAAGCCGGCATCAAGGCCGACCTGTTCGAGCGCCGCGCGCGCCTGGGCCTGAGCGTGTTCCGCTACAACGTCGATGGCCAGCAGCTGATCGCGGTGGGTGGCAGCAACAACACCGCCACCCTGCTCAACGCCGACAAGACCATCGGCCAGGGCGTGGAACTGGACCTGGAAGCCTACCTGGCCGACAACGTCCTGCTGACCTTCGGCAGCAGCTACAACGACACCGAGATCAAGGACAAGAACCTGGCGGTGGCGATCTGCGGCGGTGGCTGCACCATCAACGACCCGACCACGGTGATCAACGGCCAGACCTATGCGCTGGTGAACGGCAACCCGCTGCCGCAGGCGCCGAAGTGGATCCACAACGCGACCCTGCGCGTGGGCTTCCCGCTCAGCGATGGCAGCGAGCTGTACGCCTACACCGACTGGGCCTACCGCAGCGCGGTGAACTTCTTCATCTACGAGTCTCCGGAATTCCGCGGCCGTAGTTCGCTCGAAGGCGGCCTGCGCCTGGGCTACAACTGGGATTACGGCCAGTACGACGTAGCCGTGTTCGGCCGCAACCTGACCAACCAGACCCGCGTGGTCGGTGCGATCGACTTCAACAACCTGACCGGCTTCCTCAACGAGCCGCGTACCTGGGGCGTGGAGTTCACCGCGAAGTTCTGATGCGGTGGCTGCGTTGATGCAATGAAGAAGGGCCGGCGCAATGCCGGCCCTTCTTCCTTACGCCCATTGGTAGTGCCGGCCGCTGGCCGGCAACGAGTGATCCGGCGCGCGCTTACAGCGCGCTCTGCGGGCGCACCTTCAGCACCGCATTCTCGGTAGTGCAATCGCGGCTGGAGTGCAGGCCGGCCTTGCGTGCGGCGGCGATTTCCTTGCGTGCGGCCAGCAGGTCCTTGTTGAACGCAGCGTTGTCGTGCAGGCGGGCCACCGCGGCGGCGCCCATGAAGCGACCTTCGAGGATGTCGCTCTGCCAGTGCACGTTGCAGACCAGGCGGCTCTCGCCGTAGTTGCGGCCACGGGCCTGGATGGCATCGGCGCGGTCCGGCGCGATCTCGGACAGGATCAGTGCCCAGGCCCAACCGATCGAGGTGTGGCCGGACGGGTAGGAACCGTTCTTGCGCAGGCCTTCCTCGTCCTTCGGCGAGCAGGTCGGTTCACCGTTGACCATGAACGGGCGCGGGCGCTGGTAGTGGTTCTTGGCCGCCTTGGTCGCCGCACTGGCGTCGATCCGGCTGCGTTCCAGCAGGCGATACAGCGCCGGGGTCTTCACCGCATCGACGTCGATGTCGGCGGCGCAGGAGAAGTGGTTGGCGCCTTCGGGGAAACCGAGTTCCGCATCGACACCGGCCTGGGCGAAGCGCGGGCTGCCACGCAGCGCGCGGGCTTCACGGCTGACCTGCTCGTCCAGGGCGAGCGCGGCCGAACCGGCCACCGGTGGTGCCGGTACCAGGTCGAGGCTGGCCGGAACCGCGCTCTTGTCCAGATAGCCCACCGCCTTGGTGGTGATGTTGGCTTCGACGGCGGTCGGCTTGGTGGCGGTGGCGGCACAACCGGCCAGGGCCGCGACGACGGCAAGGCCGAGCAGCGGGCGGGCAGGGTGGGAAATCAGCGACATGGACAGGCTCCGGGAGAGAAAACAACGCGCCATGATCGCAGCCCCCATACGACACTGCAGTGGCCATCGGTCATACGGCCAGACCCGGCATGGTCATTGTCGCGATATGAAAAGCGTCATCGTTTGACGTCAGTCTCCTGATTCCGGGCGCAGCGCACGGACTTTCACGCCGTTGCACCGCGAGCATCGGCACAACGGCAAGCGCCAGGGCCGTCCAGTTCCAGCCGGGTCGGGGGGATCCGAAGACAGAGGGAGAGAAGCGATGCGCAGCACCGCAACAGGAAGTACCGTCCTGGCCCTGCTCCTCGGGCTTGCAACAGCGCCGGCGCAGGCCGCCGACGTGGTCGGCGTGGCCTTCGTGCATGGCACCGGCGCGCAGACCAACGCCACCCAGGACTACTGGCAGCCGGCGATCATCGACACCGTGCGCCAGGGCCTGCCGAACAGCAGCAACTACGTGGTCATCAACTGTGACTTCACCCAGTACATGTGGAAGCCCGAAGCTGCCGGTTGCCTGGCCAACCAGCTGACCAGCTTCATCGACAGCCGTGGCATCACCCAGCTGGTGGTGATCACCCATTCCAACGGCGGCAATGTGGTGCGCTGGATCCTGTCCAACCCGACCTACGACAGCCGCTATCCGAAGATCATCCGCACGGTGCGCAAGGTCACCGCGCTGGCACCTTCCTCGGCGGGTACGCCGTTGGCCGATGCGGTACTCAACGGCAACACCTTTGAAACCTCGCTGGGCTGGCTGCTGGGCTACAAGAACGACGCGGTGCGCCAGCAGCAGGTGGCGAGCATGGCCACCTACAACGCGCAGAACCTGTATGGCACGGCCGGTCGCCCAGCGCTGCCCAAGCCGTTCCGCGCGGTGGTCGGTAGCGACGTGGAATCGGCGGTGTGGGACAGCAACAGTTACTGCGGCGGCTATGCCGCCAACGTCGGCCTGGAGTTCACCCAGAACTGGCTGTCGTCCTGCTCCGATGGCTTCCTGGAGTGCAGCAGCCAGAAGGCCGCCGGCACCACCTGGTTCACCGACAAGGCGCGTACCCAGGGCGCAGAACCGCTCAGCCACAACCAGAGCCGCCGCGAGTGCTTCGGCCTCGGCACCCTGCTGCGCAACGACCTGACCCAGTGAGGGAGACGACCATGACGATTCAATCCACCCTGCTGGCCGGCGCCGTGCTGGCAGCACTGTCCCTTTCCGCAGCGCAGGCCGCGCAGCCGCTGCAGGCCGCCCGCGCAGGCGACCAGGTGCCCGCGGCGCTGGTTGCCGCGCCGTTGCCGGCCGATGACAGCGAACGCGCACCGCTGTCCTTCGCCTGGGCCTTGGACCCGGCGCAATCGTTGCAGGCGGCGACTCCGTATGCCTCGGTCAGCCGCAGCTACTGGCAGCAGGTCGATGGCACGCAACTGCAGCGCGGCCTCGATCTACCGCTGACGGCCGCCGATGCGGTGATCCAGCTGAGCCCGGCAGAAGGCGCGCGTGCAGTGCCGGCCAACTCGCTGCAGGTGCGCGACCCGGCAGGCCGCAGCAGCGTGGCCCGCAGTGTCGACGCGCGCGCGCTGCAGGAGGCCGGTATGCCGGTGAGTGATGGCAGCAGCATGCTGCGTACCGGCGCGACCAGTGCGGCCGGTGCGTACACGCTGCAGAGCGCGCAGGCACAGGGCCGCTACGTGGTGCAGGTACTGGAGCCGAACAGTCCGCTGCGGCTGGAGGTGCAGGCCAACCAAGGGCAGGTGCTGGCCGGTGGCAACCTGCAGCTGCAGGCGCGCCTGCTGGAAGACGGCGCTACTCCCGCAACGCTGGCCTCACGCCGCAGCAGCCTGGGCGGTGAAGCGTTGCTGGTTGCGCCGGACGGCCGCAGCTGGCCGCAGCGCCTGCTGCGCACCACCGATGGTGCCCTGCGTGCGCAGGTGCGGATTCCGGCTGATGTCGGCAACGCGCAGGGGTTGTGGGAGCTGCAGGTGTTCGCCCAGGCCGATGGTGTGTTGCGCGATGGCAAGGTCGCCTTCGCGGTGGCGCGTCCGACCGCGCGCTTCAGTGGCCAGGCGGCGCCGGACCCGGCCAGTCGACAGGTCGCACTGCCATTGCAGGTAGCCGCCGCTGGCCGCTACGAGGCGCGTGGCACGCTGTATGCCACCGGCCGCGATGGCCAGCTGAAGCCGGTCGCGCAGGCGCATGCGGCCGCGTGGTTCGATGGTCCGGGGCGTGGCCAGCTGGTGCTGCCGTTCGACCAGGCCGCATTGCCGGCCGGTTTCGGTGCGCCGTATGAGCTGCGCGACCTGCAGCTGCAGGATCAGAGCCGGATGGCACCGATCGAGTCACGCGCGCTGGCGTTGAGGTTCTGAGCAAGGCGGTGGCGGGCCGGAACATCCGGCCCGCTGCACCGGCATGGCGACGGAATGGCATCGCGACGGGAATGGCGTGACGGCGGGAATGACATCACGACGGGAATGACACCACGACGGGGTAGAGTCGGTCTCCCAGGCCTGTCGGTTTCCAGGCTCCTTGTTTCCCCCGAGGGCTCCGCCTCACCCCGCGTACGCGGTCAGCCGGCCTTCCTGCTCGCATACGGTGATCGCGCCACCGAACACCGCCGACAGCGGCGCGCTGCGCAGCAGCTCGGCGCGGGTGCCATCAGCCAGCACACGGCCGTCGCGCAGCAGCACCACGCGTTCGATCTCGGGAATGATCTCTTCGATGTGGTGGGTCACCAGCACCAGGGTGATGCCCTGCTGGGCGAGCACCCGCATGGTCGCCACCAGCTGCTCGCGGGCGACCAGGTCCAGTCCGGTGGAGGGTTCGTCCAGCAGCAGTGCCTGCGGCCGATTGACCAGCGCGCGGGCGATCAGCACGCGGCGGGTCTCGCCGGCCGACAGCTCGGCATAGGCGCGTTCGCGCAGGGACAGGGCGCCGGTCATCGCCAGTGTCTCGCCGACGCGCGTGCGCATGTCGGCGGTCACTTCGCGGAAGGCCGGCACCACGTAGCTGGCGAAGAAGCCGGACAGCACCGCCTGTTCCACGGTCAGCCCGGGCATGTCGGCCAGGTTGCTGCTGAGGTCGCCGGTGACGATGCCCAGCTGCGAACGCAGCCGGTCCACCTGCCAGCGGTTCTGGCCCAGCACCTTCACCGCTACCGAGCCGTCTCCCTGTGCAAGGGGATACAGTTCGCGGGTGATCAGCTTGATGAAGGTCGACTTGCCGCAGCCGTTGGGGCCGAGCAGGGCGGTGTGCTGGCCCTGCGCAATGCGCAGGCTGAGCCCGTGCAGCACCTTCACCTGGCCGCGCACCACGGTGGCGCGGTCCAGTTCGATCAAGGGGGGCAGCTCCGCAACAGACGGAGCGGCAGCCATGGTGCTGGCGCGTGGATCAAGGCTCGACAACTCAGGTCCCCAACTGTGAACGGTGCCACGGATGACGGTGGCAATCACCGCCGCAGGGATGCAGTTTGCAACGCAAGCGCCCATGATGTCTGCCATCCCCGCGTCGATACGGAGAGCCGCCATGCCCGATGCCCTGATGTCCCTGTTGACCGGTGGTGTGCTCGGCCTCGGCTGGTGGGCCATGCTGGGCGTGCTGCTGGTCTTCACCCAGATCACCATCTTCTCGGTGACCCTGTACCTGCACCGCAGCCAGGCCCATCGCGGCGTCGATTTCCACCCGGCGCTGGCCCACGTGTTCCGTTTCTGGCTGTGGCTGACCACCTCGATGATCACCCGCGAGTGGGTGGCCATCCACCGCAAGCACCACGCCAAGGTGGAGACCGAGGACGACCCGCACAGCCCGGTCACCCGCGGCATCGGCACGGTGTTCTGGCATGGCGTGGAGCTGTACCGGGAAGCACGCGGCATGCGCGCGGACATCGATCAGTACGGGCGCGGTACCCCGGATGATGCGATCGAGCGCCATTTGTATACCCCGCACGCCACGCTCGGCCCGGTGCTGCTGCTGGCGATCAACAGCGTGCTGTTCGGCCTGCCCGGCGTGGCCCTGTGGGCGATCCAGATGGCGTGGATCCCGTTCTGGGCCGCGGGCGTGGTCAATGGCCTGGGCCACTGGTGGGGCTACCGCAACTACGAATCGGCCGATACCTCCACGAACCTGACGCCGTGGGGGTTCTGGATCGGTGGTGAGGAGCTGCACAACAACCATCATGCCTTCCCCAGTTCGGCGCGCTTTGCGATGCGGCGCTGGGAATTCGACATCGGCTGGAGTGCGATCCGCCTGCTGCAGGCGCTGCGCCTGGCCAAGGTGCTTCGCGTTGCACCGGCCATGGACGTACGCCCGAACATCGCCGTGCCCGATGCCGAGACCCTGAAGGCGCTGCTCTCGCACCGCTTCCAGGCGATGACCGACTACCAGCGCAACGTGTTCATGCCGGCCCTGCGCGAGGAAGCCGCCCACGCTGGGGCCAAGCTGCGGCGCCTGCTGCCGCGCCGGCTGCGCCGTGGCCTGGTCAACGATGGCCGCTGGCTGAAGCCGGACAGTCGTGCCCAGCTCAGCGAATGGGTGGCACAGCGCCCGCGCATCCGCACCCTGGTCGAGTACCGCGCGCGGTTGGCGGCGCTGCTCGAGGCCCGCGGCCACGATGCCGCCGAGCGCCTGCACCAGCTGCAGGCCTGGTGCCGCGAGGCCGAGGAAAGCGGAATCGCGGCGCTGCAGGCCTACGCTGCGCGATTGAAGGGCTACAGCCTGGTGGGCGCGTGAGGGCAGGGTACGGCGTTCTGCTGGCGGTGCTGCTGCCGGGTGCGGCGCTGGCCCAGGTCACCGATACCGCCAGCTACCTGCAGCGGATGGACAGCGATGGCGACGGCAAGGTCAGCGAGGCCGAGTACGTGCAGTGGATGCTGTATGCCTTCGACCGCATGGACCGCAATGGCGATGGCGTGCTGAGCGCCGACGAGCTGCCCGGTGGCAAGGGCAGGGCGATCCGCCGCGAGCAGCAGCGGCAGGTGATCGTGCAGCGCTTCCACAAGCAGGATGCCAACGGTGATGGCGTCCTGGATGCCCGTGAACTGGCGGCGCCGCCACGCTGAGCGGGCGTAGAATCGGTTCATGCCTGAACTGCCCGAAGTCGAAACCACCCGCCGCGGCCTGGCGCCGCACCTGCAGGGCCGCCGCGTGCACGGCGTGATCCTGCGCCGCGCCGACCTGCGCTGGCCGATTCCGCCGGAAGTGGCCGAGCTGCTGCCGGGGCAGCGCATCGAGGACATCCGCCGTCGCGCCAAGTACCTGCTGCTGGACACCGCCATCGGCAGCGCCGTGCTGCACCTGGGCATGTCCGGCAGCCTGCGCGTGCTGCCCGGCGACACCCCGCTGCGCGCGCACGACCATGTGGATATCAGCCTGGACAACGGCCGCCTGTTGCGCTTCAACGACCCGCGCCGTTTCGGCAGCCTGCTCTGGCAGCCGGCCGGCGAAGTCCACCCGCTGTTGCAGGGGCTGGGCCCGGAGCCGCTGGACGATGCCTTCGACGGGGACTACCTGTTCGCCCGCAGCCGTGGCCGCAGCGCGCCGGTGAAGACCTTCCTGATGGACCAGGCGGTGGTGGTGGGCGTGGGCAACATCTACGCCGCCGAAAGCCTGTTCAAGGCCGGCATCAGTCCGCTGCGCGAGGCCGGGAAAATCTCGCGCGAGCGCTACCAGCGGCTGGCCGATGCGGTGAAGGAGATCCTCGGCTACGCCATCACCCGTGGTGGCACCACCCTGCGTGACTTCATCAGCCCCGATGGCGCGCCGGGTTACTTCGAGCAGGAACTGCTGGTGTACGGCCGTGACGGGCTGCCCTGCCCGAACTGTGGCCGCGCGCTGAAGCACGCCACCATCGGCCAGCGCGCCAGCGTCTGGTGCAGCCGCTGCCAGCGCTGAGGCGGGCGGCCAGCGGCAGCTGAACGGGCAGGGCACGTCTCCGCTGCCCGTTAACGTTTGTCTGCCTATGATGGCCGACCTTCCCCTCTGTGCCTGACGCGCCTGCATGCAACGACGCGACTTCATCCGCAATGCCTCCCTCGCCCTGGCTGCATTCGGCCTGCCGTCCCTGCCCGCGTGCGCGGCCAGCAGGAGCGGCCAGATGGGCCTGCGCCGCCTCGGCCAACCGCAGCCGTTCGACTTCGCCACCCTGAAGGGCCAGGCGCGCGCGCTGGCACAGGCGCCCTACAAGAGCCACAAGCGGGTACTGCCGGGCCGCCTGGAAGGGCTGGACTGGGACCAGTACCAGTCGATCGGTTACCGCCAGGACCATGCGCTGTGGGCCGACCAGCCGGGCAAGTTCCAGGCCAAGTTCTTCCACCTGGGCCTGTACTTCCATTCGCCGGTGCGCATGTTCGACGTGGTCGACGGCAAGGCGCAGGAGCTGGCCTATGACGGCGCGGCCTTCAACTACGGCAAGAGCGGCATCAAGGACGGCGAGCTGCCGGCCGATCTCGGCTTCGCCGGTTTCCGCCTGAACACCCGCAAGGACACCGATCGCGATTTCGCCGCCTTCCTCGGCGCCAGCTACTTCCGCGCGGTCGGCAAGGAAGGCCAGTACGGCCAGTCCGCGCGTGGCCTGGCAATCGATACCGGCATGGGCAAGCCGGAGGAATTCCCGGACTTCATCGCCTATTACCTGGAACAGCCGTCGGCCGATTCGGAAACGATCGTGGTGTATGGCCTGCTGGATTCGCCCAGCGTGGCCGGCGCCTATCGCTTCGCGATCACCAATGGCGATGTGCTGCTGATGGACATCGACAGTGCGCTGTACCCGCGCAAGGCGATCGAGCGGTTGGGCATCGCCCCGTGCACCAGCATGTACCAGGTGGGTGAGAACGACCGCCGCATGGCCTGGGACTGGCGCCCGGAGATCCACGACACCGACGGCCTGTCGCTGTGGACCGGTGCCGGCGAATGGATCTGGAGGCCGCTGCTGAACCCGCGCAACCTGCGCTTCAACATGTTCGTGGACCGCAACCCGCGCGGCTTCGGCCTGCTGCAGCGCGACCGCAACTTCGACCATTACCAGGACGACGGCGTGTTCTACGAGAAGCGCCCGTGCCTGTGGGTGGAGCCGAAGGGCGAATGGGGCGAGGGCTCGGTGCAGCTGGTGGAGATCCCCACCGTGGACGAGACCTTCGACAACATCGTGGCGTTCTGGAACCCGAAGGAAAAACCGCAGCCGGGCCAGGAACTGCTGGTCGGCTACCGCCTGTACTGGGGTGCCGAACCGCCGGCACGGCCGCCGCTGGCGCACTGCGTGGCCAGCCGCACCGGCCTGGGCGGCGTGGTCGGCAAGAAGCGCGAGTACTTCAGCTGGCGCTTCGCGGTGGACTTCGAAGGTGGCGAACTGGCCAGGCTGATCGACAAGGGCGAGGTCGAGGCGGTGGTGGAAGCCAGCCGCGGCCGGGTCGAGATCGTGTCGGCGCGTCCGCTGCGCGAGATCAACGGCTACCGCGCGATGTTCGACCTGGTGCCGCCGGAGGGCAGTACCGAGCAGATCGACATCCGCCTGTTCCTGCGCAGTGGCGGCAAGACCCTGACCGAGACCTGGCTGTACCAGTACACCCCGCCGCCGGCGGGTGCGCCGGAGCGCACGCTGTACTGAGTGGTTTGGGATTGCAGGGCTTGCAGCCCTGCACCTGCAGAGGCCAGAGCCGAAGCAACGGCAGAAGCTGGTTTCCTGTGGGGAGGCGGGGTGGGTCCGGTGGCGGGAGACGCCGTAAACCCGTCCATGGGGGCTTGGCCGCGGCATCCATGCCGCGGACACTCCCGCCACCGGACCCACCCCGCCTTCGACAGACCTCCGCGATCTGTCGGAGCACGGGGTCGGATCCCGTTGCTGAGCAACGGGCTCTGACCCCAGATGAATTTCGATAGATGAATTTCGATATCTGACAGATGTGCCGACCAACGGTCGGCACCCACCAACAGCTGCGGGATTCTGTCAGAGGTGGGGCGGTGTCGGAGTGCGGGGTGTCAGCCGCATGGATGCGGCTGCCAAGCTTACAAGGACGTACTTGCAGCGTCCCCGCAGTCCGACACCGCCCCGCCATCACACGCAATGCCAGCTCTTGCTGTTGCTGTTGCCGGCCAGCGGCCGGCACTACCGCGGGTGCAGGGCGCAGCCCTGCCGAACACCGCTCTACAGCGGCAGGGGCGCCTGCGCCGGATCGATCCGCCCTTCACCGCGGGTGATCTTCTTGAACTCGGCACGGCTGACCGACACGTAGCGGTCGTTGCCACCGATCTCCACCTGCGGGCCATCCTTCACCGCATGGCCATGCTCGTCCACGCGCACGGTCATCGTCGCCTTCTTCCCGCTGTGGCAGATGGTCTTGATCTCCTGCATCTCGTCGGCCCAGGCCAGCAGGTACTGGCTGCCCTCGAACAGCTCGCCGCGGAAATCGGTGCGCAGGCCGTAGCACAGCACCGGAATGCGCAGCTGGTCGACCACCTCGCTGAGCTGCCAGACCTGTGCGCGCGTGAGGAACTGCGCTTCATCCACCAGCACGCAGCCCATCGGGCCGTTGGCGGCCAGGTCCTGTTCGACCCAGTGCTGCAGGTCGGTGTCACGGTCGAAGGCCATGCCGTCCGCACGCAGGCCGATACGCGAGGCCACCACGCCGGCGCCGGCACGATCATCCAGGCGCGGGGTCAGGATCGCCACCCGCATGCCGCGTTCGCGGTAGTTGTGCGCGCTCTGCAGCAGGGTCGTGGTCTTGCCGGCGTTCATCGCCGAATAGTAGAAATAGAGCTTGGCCATCGCCCAATTCTAGTCGTCCACCGCCTTGTCGTCGCGGACCGCGTCCGGCCGTCCTATCTCGACGCTGGGGGTCAGCGCGGGGCGCCAGTAGTTGTCCAGCGCCCTGGCGGGCTGTCTGTCCCGTTCGGCCCGCTGGGCCATGCTGCGCCAGAACAGGTCCGGATGGGCATCGAAGAAGCCTCCGGTCAGGACGGTTGGCGGGATCTGCCGCGGGGCCTCCACCGGGCATTCCCTGGCGGTCACGGCAGCGGCCATCGACAGGCCCAGCAGCAGGCAGAAGCGTGGAGCTTGCTTCGCTTTCATATGATCGCCCTCCTGGCAATGACCATGGAATACGAACGTCAGCGCCCCGCGCCTTCCACGGGGCTGAGTGGGCCGACCTCGACGCTGCGGCCGCGGAACTCCTGTTCCCAGATGCGGTCCTGCATGCACCAGTACGCTGCAGGGTCCCAGTAGGCATCGCGATAGTAGTCATCGCCACGGGTGGGCCAGCCGGCTTCCGGGCCGTCGGACAGTTCCACCTGCAGCATCGAGCTGACCCAGCCGGTACGGCTGCCGGTCATGCCGCTGCGGTCCACGCGCATGGCAGCCTCCATGCGCGGCTTGGCCGTGGCATCGCCGTAGGCCGCATACAGCGCCGGCCCTTCGGCGAGCACCCGTTGCCGCTGCGCGGCATCCAGGCGGTTCCAGTAGCGCTCGCGCTCCAGCAGCAGGTCGCGGTAGCCGCGTTCGGCGGCCAGGTCCATCCAGATGTAGGCCAGCACCGGATCAGGGGCGGTACCCGTGCCTTCCTGGTACATGCGCGCGACCAGCGACTGCGACAGCTTGTCGGCGTGCGCGGCCGCCCGCTTGAAACGCACCAGCGCATGATCGGGCCGGCCCTGGCGCCACGACTGCAGGCCCAGCTCGCGCCAGTGCAGGTCAGGATGAGCCTGCAGGAAGCCCGGGGTCATCAGCGCCGACCGCAACGACGCGCCAGCATCGGGCGCGCAGTCCGCACTGCGGGCAGCCAACGGCGCCAGCAGCAACAGCAGGGTGCCCAGCAGGGCGGCAGAGGCGGTCGGGCGCATGCACCTGGCTCCAGTGCTCCGGTGGCGAATCAATAGCTTAGGAACGGCGTGCATGCAAGTCAGGTCCGCCCGCTGCGGCCCCGCTACAATCCCATTCCCATGCACGGTCTCAATCCCCCCCAAGCCGCCGCCGTCCTGCACATCGAAGGTCCGTTGCTGGTGCTCGCCGGCGCGGGCAGCGGGAAGACGCGCGTGATCGTGGAAAAGATCGCCCACCTGATCGGCAGCGGCCGCTACCCGGCACGCCGCATCGCAGCGATCACCTTCACCAACAAGTCGGCCAAGGAAATGCGCGAGCGTGTGGCCAAGCGCCTGCGCGAGCAGGACGCCGACGAGGTGACCATCTGCACCTTCCATGCGCTGGGCCTGAAGTTCCTGCAGATCGAACACGCGGCCGTGGGCCTGAAGCGTGGCTTCTCGATCTTCGATGCCGATGATGCCGCTGCGCAGATCAAGGACCTGATGTACGGGGCCAAGCCCGACGACATCGAGGACATGAAGAACCTGGTGTCGCGCGCCAAGAACGCCGGCCTGTCGCCCGAGCAGGCGATGGCCGCCGCGCGCAGCAACCGCGAGAAGGAAGCGGCCAGCGTCTACGAGCGCTACCAGCTGCGCCTGACGGCGTTCAACGCGGTCGACTTCGATGACCTGATCCGTTTGCCGGTGCAGATCCTGGAGGAAAATCCGGAGATCGCGCTGGCCTGGCGCGAGCGCATCGGCTACCTGCTGGTGGACGAATGCCAGGATACCAACGACGCGCAGTACCGGCTGCTCAAGCAGCTGGCCGGCGACAAGGGCAACTTCACCTGCGTGGGTGACGATGACCAGTCGATCTACGCCTGGCGCGGTGCCAACCCGGAAAACCTGCAGCAGATGGGGCGCGACTATCCCACGCTGGAGATCATCAAGCTGGAGCAGAACTACCGCTGCTCCAACCGCGTGCTGCGCGCGGCCAACGCGCTGATCGCCAACAACCCGCATGAGCACCTGAAGAAGCTGTGGAGCGACCAGGCCGACGGCGAACGCATCCGCGTGTGGGAGTGCCGCAACAGCGAGCACGAGGCGGAAAAGGTCGCGGCCGAGATCGCCTTCGTGGCGCAGTCGCGCAACGTGCCGTGGAGTGATTTCTGCATCCTGTTCCGCGGCAACTTCCAGTCACGGCCGCTGGAAAAGGCGATGCAGCTGCTGCGCATCCCTTACCACCTGACCGGCGGCACCATGTTCCTGGAGCGCCAGGAAGTGAAGGACACGCTGGCCTGGTTGCGGCTGCTGGTGAATCCGGACGACGACACCGCGTTCATGCGTGCGGTGCAGTCGCCCAAGCGCGACGTCGGTGCCGGCACGCTGGCCAGGCTGGCCGAACTGGCGCAGGAAAAGGACATGCCAATGGCGCAGGCCGCCGAGGCGATCGGTGCCCTGCAGCAACTGCCGCCGCGCGCAGCCAACAGCCTGGCGCGCTTCACCGACATCCTGCGCGACCTGCGCGCGCAGATGCGTCAGGTCACCTCGGGCGACATGATCCGCAAGGTCGCCAAGGAATCGGGCCTGCTCAGCGAACTGCGCCAGCAGGCCAAGGAAGAAGCCAGCTACCAGCGCCGTGCCAACAACATCGAGGAGCTGGCGCAGTGGTTCGAGGGCGGCCCGCGCGGTGCCACCGCCGCCGACCTGGCCGGCCAGCTGGCGCTGCTGTCACGCAGCGACAAGGACGAGGGCGGCAACCAGGTGCGCATGATGACCATGCACGCCTCCAAGGGCCTGGAATTCCCGTACGTGTTCATCGTTGGCTGCGAGGATGGCGTGCTGCCCCACCAGGTCAGCCTGGACGAGGGCAACCTGCAGGAAGAGCGGCGGCTGCTGTACGTGGGCATCACCCGCGCCAAGATCCAGCTGTGGATGAGTTACAGCAAGCTGACGCGCAAGTTCGGTGAGCATGTGCGGCTGAAGCCGAGCCGGTTCTTCGATGAGATCCCGGCCGAGGAAATCCAGCGTGATGGCGCTGATCCGGTGGCCGATGCGGCGCGCAAGAAGGAACGGGCGAGTGCGGGGTTGGCGGCGATCGAGGCGTTGTTCGACTAGGGCGCTCCAACGGCGCCGCCCCTCCGTGGTGGAGCACGCGTTGGTTCCGCAGTGTGGCCGATCGGGGTGGGTTCGCGGGGGACGCCGTGAACCCGTCCCTGGGGGCTTAGCCGCGCCATCCATGGCGCGGATACCCCCGCGAACCCACCCCGATCGGCCTCTGACAGATGCCGGGCGCTTCCTTCCACGGCAATGCAAAGAAAATCAAAAGCAGCAGCCGGGGTTGAGGCAGAATCGGGGTTTCGGCTGGAGGTCCACCTGTGCAACCGATCGAGAGTGAACGCCTGCGCCTGCGTGCCATCGAGCCTGATCGCGATGCGGCGCCGATGCTGGCGCTGTTGAATGATCCGGGCTTCGTGCGCTTCATTGGCGACCGCAATGTGCGCAGTGAGGAGCAGGCGCGGGACTACATCGCGCTGCGTGTGCTGCACAGCTATGCGTTGAATGGCTTTGGCATGTATGCCATCGAGCGGTTGTCCGATGGTGCCTGGCTGGGCAATGCCGGACTGGTACGGCGTGATGGGCTGCCGGGTCCGGACATCGGCTATGCGGTGCTGTCGGAATTCGCCGGGCAGGGCTATGCCGGTGAGGCGGCGCGGGCAGTGTTCGCGCATGCGCGCGCTGGGCTGGGCCTGCACGATCTGTATGGCATCACCGATCTGGACAACGTGGTGTCCGGGAAGATCCTGCTGGGGTTGGGCATGCAGGAGCGCGGGGTGATCCAGCTGCCGGGCGTGGACAGCCCGAGCCGGTTGTATGCCACGCCGGGTGCGGCGCAGGTCTGACCCCTGATGTTGGTAGGTGCCGACCGTTGGTCGGCACGATTCAGATGCAGTGCCGACCAACGGTCGGCACCCACCCCCTCAGCCGCGCAGTTCGGCCAGCTGTGCCTGCAGTTCGGCCACGGCCGCTTCCAGCTGGGCCACGCGCTCGGCCAGGCCCGGGTCGGCTGCATCGCTGCTGCCACCGCCGCTGCTGGCGTACCTGGCCGCCAGCGCCGCACCGTCCACTTCCCCGCACAGCAGGTGCATGTAGCGGTCTTCGCGCTGCCCACTGGCACGCGGCAGCACCACCAGCAGCGCGCGCTGCTGCAGGCGCTCGATGGCGTGGCGGGCTTCGTCGGTGTCGGCGAAGCGGTGCAGGCGCTCGCTGCGCGTGATCAGTTCGCCCAGCGTCTGCGGCCCACGCAGCAACAGCAGCGCCAGCAGCACGGTCTGCTGCCGGGTCAGGTCCAGCGCGGCCTGCAGGCGGTGCTCGTAGCGGTCCGCGCGCGAGGAAAAGTGCTGGCGGGCCAGGCCCAACGCCTCCAGCTGGCGCAGCGCGTGCTGCACGCTGCCGGCGTCGATGTTCATCACCGGCTCGCGGGCAGTCTTCTGGTTGGCAGCCGATTGGGCGGCATTGACCGTCAGTGGATAGGTGTCCGGCGTGGTCGCCTCCTTTTCCACCAGGCAACCCAGCAGGCGGGCCTGCACGGCGTCGAGCAGGGGGACGTCGGGGGTCTGGACGGAATCGGTCATGGCGGCCTCCGGAAGGGCAACGGGTCAACCGCCAAGCATAGCCGTCCCGGGGCCGCCTTTGCCGGTAAAATGCGCCGGTATATCTGATTGCCGGTGAATCCATGCGTCGTCCCGTTTCCCTGTCCCTGACCCTGCTCGCCACTGCGGCGCTGGGCCTGTCCGCCTGCAAGCGCGTGGATGCGCCTGCTGCCGAAGCCGCTGCCCCGGAGGCCCCGGCCGCCGCTGCCAAGGCTGATGGCGCGCTTGATGCGACCGCCAACGACAATCTCAACGCCGTGCTGTGGATGCAGCGCGCGCAGGAGTACAAGGCAATCACCGAGCAGACCTACCGCGCCGCCGCCGACCACCTGGACGCCGCGCTGAAGGAAGCGCACTGGGATGCGCTGGTGCCGGAGGAACGCGGCAACGAGGCCAAGGGCCTGAAGCCGGCCGTGGTGCTGGACGTGGATGAGACCGTGCTGGACAACTCGCCCTACCAGGCGCGCCTGGTGCGCGACGGCAAGGAATACGACGAGCTGAGCTGGGACCAGTGGGTGGCCGAAAAGAAGGCCAAGGCCATTCCGGGCGTGGTCGATTTCGCCAAGGCCGCCAACGCCAAGGGCGTAACCCTGCTGTACATCTCCAACCGCGCCGTGCACCTTAAGGACGCGACCCTGGCCAACCTGCGCGAGCAGGGCCTGCCGGTGGCCGATGACAGCGTGTTCCTGGGCCTGGGCACCGTGGTCGAAGGCTGCGAGCAGGCCGGCAGCGAGAAGAACTGCCGCCGCCGCCTGGCCGGGCAGAAGTACCGCGTGCTGATGCAGTTCGGCGACCAGCTGGGCGACTTCGTGGAAGTGACCGCCAACACCAACGAAGGCCGTGACGCCCTGCTGCAGCAGTACCACGACTGGTTCGGCGAGCGCTGGTGGATGCTGCCGAACCCGACCTACGGCGGTTTCGAGCCGGCGCAGTTCAACAATGACTACAGCCAGTCGCGCCAGGCCCGCCACGACGCCAAGCGCGCTGCCCTGGACTACGCGCCGTGAGCCGCGCGCCGCTGCCGCTGCGCGATGACGAGCGCCTGATCTTCGCGCTGGACGTGCCTGATCGCGCGCAGGCGCTGGAGTGGGTCGACCGCCTCGGCGACAGCGTGGCGTTCTACAAGATCGGCATGGAACTGCTGGCGTCGGGCGAGTACTTCCAGGTGCTGGACGAACTGGCCCGCCGCGACAAGCGCGTGTTCGTCGACCTGAAGTTCTTCGATATCCCGGCCACTGCCGCGGCGGTGATCAAGCGCCTGTCGCAGTGGCCGGTCAGCTACGCCACCATCCACGGCTGGCACCCGGCGATGATGGAAGCCTGCGCCGCCGCCAACAGCAGCGACATGCGCCTGCTGGCGGTGACCGTGCTGACCTCGATGGGCCGCCCGGACCTGGCGCAGATGGGCATCGACCGTGAACCGGTGGACGTAGTGGTCGAACGCGCGCTGGCCGCGCAGGCGGCCGGTATCGATGGCGTGATCGCCTCGGGCCAGGAAGCCGGCCCGATCCGCGCCGCTACCGGCGCCGGGTTCTCGATCGTCTGCCCGGGCATCCGCCCCGGTGGCCCGGTCGGCGATGACCAGAAGCGTACCGTTGGCGTGGCCCAGGCCTTTGCCGATGGCGCCGATGCCATCGTGGTTGGTCGCCCGATCCGCCTGGCCACCGATCCGCAGGCCGCGGCGCGGGCCATCCAGCAGGAAATCGCGTCGGCGCTGGCTGCGCGCTGAGATTCCGTTGCGCAGGCTGCAGGCCCGAACGCCATCCCGACCCGCGCGGGATGGCGTTTCTGCATCCGTCCACCGAGCGGTTGTGCCCGAATCGCCGCAAAACCTGCCGTAGATTTCATGGCCTCCATGCCAGGCATCAGGACGATCAATAAAATCAATAATTTAGGCCGCACTACGTGAAGTGTTGCCTTAACTTGAGCGGCAGCGTAGGATCGCCGCCATCCGGTCCTCGGGCCGGACATGTGCCACAACACTGTCCACCGGCCCTGCGCCGGTTTGAAGAGCCTGTGATCCCCGTGATCCCGGCTCTTTTTTTATTCCCATCAGTGACTTGCACAAGCAACAGCGGAAACCGTGACGTCCCGGCTTGCCGCTGTCACGTCACAGGCCGCAAGATGCGGACCGGTCCGGGGAGTCCGAGTGCATGAGCGTGGCAGTGCGAGGAAGGTCTGCGCGTGGATGGGGGCTGGCAGCCATGCTGCTGCTGGCCGTGGCGGCGTGTCGTGAATCGGCCCAGGACCCGGCCAAGCCGGCGGCCGAGCCGGTCGCGGCGGTGCAGGCCATGGCGCTGCGCCTGGCCGAGGACGATCTGGTCGGCTATGCAAAGCTGTCGGTACCGCCCAGCCAGTACCAGCGCCTGCAACAGGCCTGGACCGAAGGCCACAGCCAGTGGCCGCTGACCGAACTGCCGCTGGGTGACCAGCTGCTGCCGATGCTGGCCGCACTGCGCAAGCCCAATGCCAGCGCCGAACTGCAGCGCAGCTTCGATCGCCAGCTGGCCGGACAGGCCGGCGCGGTTCGCCAGGCCGCGCAATCGATGGGCAACTTCGGTGTGCAGTACCTTCGCCACCAGAAGGGCTATACGCCTGGCCAACAGGCGCATTACATCGCCCTGGTCGAAACCCTGGCCAGCTGGGCGCAGGGTGCCCCGATCAGTGACCGGGCCCGCGCACGCAGCACCATCGCCGCGCTGGTCGGCGCCGCCAACAAGGTCGGCTTCGACGACGAAGCCGGCCTGCAGGCCGCGGGCATGGAAGGCAGCCTGGCGCAGCTGGCGCCGTTCATCCACACCCTCAAGGCGGTGCTGGGCAGCTACGGGCTGGGCGTGGACGACGCGTTGCGCAGCGTGCGCGGCGAACTGCTGTCGGTGGAAGGTGACAACGCCCTGGTACGCCTGCGCTACGACCTCGCCGGTCGCGAGATGAGCCTGCAGCTGCCGCTGAGCCGCCGCGAAGGCCACTGGTACCTGACCCGCACCCTGGCCGACACCGACGCGCTGCTGCGCAAGGCCGAGGCGGCCCGCGCCGCTGCGTCGCCGTCGCCGGCTGAAGCCCCCGCCGAGGGTGGGGAAGCGGCAACGCCGCCGCCTAAGCCATAATGGCGCCGATGTCGAAACAGAACCCGCTGCCGTTCCCCGGCGAAGAATCCCAGTCGACGCCCGCCGATACGGTGCCGGCGTCCCCCTCGACCGGTACCGGCCCGAACCCGGTACCGCCGCCCGTGCACGCGCGTCCGGCCGGCCGACGCCCACTGTGGGCACGGTTGCTGGGCCGCCTGGTCGAGCCGTGGCTGTCGCTGAAGATCGAGCCGGAAGACCCGGGCCAGTACAACGATGGCCGCCCGGTCATGTACGTGCTGGAAGACTACGGCCTGTCCAACGCGCTGATCCTGGACAAGGCCTGCCGCCAGGCCGGCCTGCCGTCGCCGCTGGTGCCGCTGGCCGGTGACCCGACCGGCCGCAAGCGCGCCTACCTGGCGCTGTCGCGGCGCAGCTCCAGCAATTCGCTGATCCCCGAGCAGCGCGGTGCCAAGACCCATTCCGACTCGCTGGCCAAGGTCCTGCAGGCACATCGCGTGCGCGATGACCTGGACGTGCACCTGGTGCCGGTGTCGATCTTCGTCGGCCGCGCGCCGGACAAGCAGAGCGGCTGGTTCGCGGTGCTGTTCTCGGAAAACTGGGCGCTGGTCGGCCGCTTCCGCCGCCTGCTGGCGGTGCTGCTCAATGGCCGCAGCACCATCGTCCGCTTCGCGCCGCCGATCTCGCTGCGTTCCATCATCGACGAAGGCCTGGAGCCGGAACGCACGGTACGCAAGCTGCAGCGCGTGCTGCGCACCCATTTCCGCCGCATCCGTGAATCGGTGATCGGCCCCGACCTGTCGACCCGTCGCCTGCTGGTGGACCAGGTGCTGGCCGCCGAACCGGTGCGCGAAGCGATCGCCGCGCAGGCCAAGCGCGACAATTCGAAGACGGCCGATGCCTGGAAGAAGGCACACGCCTACGCCTGGGAAATCGCCGCGGACTATTCCAGCCCGGTGGTGCGCTCGGCCAGCTTCATGCTCAGCCACGTGTGGAACCGCATCTATGCGGGCGTGCTGGTGCACCATCTGGACAAGTTCAAGGCCGCCGCGCCGGGTCACGAAGTGGTCTACGTGCCCAGCCACCGCAGCCACATGGACTACCTGCTGCTGTCCTACCTGCTGTACGACCGTGGCATCGTGCCGCCGCACATCGTGGCCGGCATCAACCTGAACCTGCCGGTGGTCGGCACCCTGCTGCGCAAGGGCGGTGCGTTCTTCATCCGCCGCTCGATCCGTGGCAACGCGCTGTACTCGGCCGTGCTCAGTGAGTACGTCGCGCAGCTGGTGGCCGGCGGCTACTCGCTGGAGTACTTCGTCGAAGGCGGCCGCTCGCGTACCGGCCGACTGCTGCAGCCCAAGGGCGGCATGATCTCGATGACGCTGCGTGCGTTCCTGCGCCAGCCGCGCAAGCCGGTGCTGTTCCAGCCCATCTACATCGGCTACGAGAAGCTGATGGAAGGCGGCAGCTACCTGGACGAACTGTCCGGCCGGCCGAAGGAAAAGGAATCGATCTGGTCGCTGCTGTGGGGCATCCCGAAGGTGCTCAAGCAGAACTACGGCCAGGTGGTGGTGAACTTCGGCGAACCGATCTCACTGAACGACGTACTGGCCGAGAAGGCGCCGGAGTGGAAGGGCGAGGCGGTGTCCGAGGACGAGAAGCCAGCCTGGCTGTCGACCACGGTGGACACGCTGGCCGAACGCATCCAGGTGCGCATCAACGGCGCAGCTGACGTCAATCCGATCAACCTGCTGGCGCTGGCCCTGCTGTCCACGCCGAAGCACGCGATGGGCGAGGCCGACCTGATCGCGCAGATCGAGCTGTGCAAGACGCTGCTGGTCGAGATGCCGTATTCGGACCGGGTGACGGTGACCCCGCACTCGCCGGAGCGGATCATCGCCCACGCCGAGGAAATCAACGTCCTCACCCGCATCAAGCACCCGCTGGGCGACGTGCTCAGCGTCAGCGGCGATACCGCGGTGCTGCTGAGCTACTTCCGCAACAACGTGCTGCACCTGTTCACCGCCTCGTCGTGGGTGGCCTGCTGCTTCCAGAACAACCGCCGCATGAGCCGTACCGGCCTGGTCCAGCTGGGCCGCACGGTGTACCCGTTCCTGCAGGCCGAGCTGTTCCTGCCGTGGAGCGAGGACGAATTCGCACAGCGCATCGACCAGACCATCAACGTGTTCGTGCGTGAGGGCCTGCTGCAGAACGTCAATGACGACGACGGCGGCATCTTGGCGCGCAACACCGGGCAGACCGACGAGGTGTTCCGCCTGCGTGCGATCGGCCACTCGCTGCAGCAGGCCTTCGAGCGCTACTACATCGCCATTTCGGTGCTGGTGAAGAACGGCCCGGGCGTGCTGGGCGCGGCCGAGCTGGAAAGCCTGTGCCAGCAGGCGGCGCAGCGTCTGAGTCTGCTCTATGCACCGGCCGCGCCGGAGTTCTTCGACCGCACCCTGTTCCGCGGCTTCATCCAGAAGCTGCGCGAACTGCGCCTGGTGTGGCCGGACGAGAACAGCAAGCTGCTGTTCGACGAGCGCCTGGATGCCTGGGCCAAGGACGCCAAGTTCATCCTCGGCCGCGAGCTGCGCCACACCATCGAACGGGTCAGCCCGGAAGCAGCGCGCCCGGACGAGCCGGCGCCGCAGGATTGAAGGCAGCGCCGGGCCATGCGGTGGGTGTGGACCTTGGTCCACACCTTCCAGCCGTGCCAACCAGGGTTGGCACCCACCAGGACGGTCCTTAGGCCGGTTCGTCGGGAATCTGCAGGCTTTCCAGCCTGGCAATGCAGTCCTTCAACTGCAGCTTGCGCCGCTTCAGGCGCTTGGCTTCCAGCTCGTCCTCGCCGTTGGCGGCCATGCGGGTGATCTGTTCATCCAGCAGGCGGTGCTCGGCGCGCAGGGCGGCGAGGCGTTCGACAATCTCGGCGGGGTCGTAGGTATCCACGGCTTCGAGGATACACAGCGATGATGACCGCCGGGAGAGGGGAATCCCGACCCCCGGCCGTGGCCGCTCCGAGCCGTTAGAATGGAGCCCATGAGTGCCGTGATTTCCCTCCCCGATCCCCAGCCGCGCGCCGCCCGCGATCCGCGCGTGGCCGAGCGCGAGCAGCACAAGCTGGCCAAGCGCCTGCGCCGCCAGGTCGGCGAGGCGATTGCCGACTTCGGCATGATCGAGGCCGGCGACAAGGTGATGGTCTGCCTGTCCGGCGGCAAGGACAGCTACACCCTGCTGGACGTGCTGCTGCAGCTGCAGAAGAAGGCGCCGGTGCCGTTCGAGCTGGTGGCGGTGAACCTGGACCAGAAGCAGCCGGACTTCCCCGAGCACGTGCTGCCGGAGTACCTGGCCGGGCTGGGCGTGCCGTACCACATCATCGAGCAGGACACCTATTCGGTGGTCAGCCGGGTCATCCCGGAAGGCAAGACCATGTGTTCGCTGTGCTCGCGCCTGCGTCGTGGTGCGCTGTACAACTACGCCGAGACCCACGGCTTCACCAAGATCGCGCTGGGCCACCACCGCGACGACATGGTGGCCACGTTCTTCATGAACCTGTTCCACCACGCCAAGCTGTCGGGCATGCCGCCGAAGCTGCGCAGCGATGACGGCAGGCACGTGGTGATCCGGCCGCTGGCCTACGTGCGCGAGAGCGACATCGTCGACTACGCGCAGGCACGCCAGTTCCCGATCATTCCCTGCAACCTGTGCGGCAGCCAGGAGAACCTGCAGCGCCGCCAGGTCGGCCTGATGCTGAGGCAGTGGGAGAAGGACCACCCGGGCCGCATCGAGCAGATCGCGCGCGCCATGGGCGAAGTCCGGCCCTCGCAGCTGGCCGACACCACCCTGTTCGACTTCATGGCGCTGGGCCGTCGCGACGACGCGCCGCTGCCTGACGCGCATGCCTGGCTGGCCGGTTCCCCGGCCGACGCCGACGCAGATCCCGAGACGCCCACCGTTTAAGGTCGGTCGCCCTTCCTCTTTGCCATCCGGAATTCCATGTTCTTTCGCAACCTGACGTTCTTCCGTTTCCCGACCACCACCGATTTTTCCGAAGTCGACACGCTGCTGCCGCACGCCCTGCTGAAGCCGGTCGGCGCACTGGAAATGAATTCGCGCGGCTTCATCTCGCCGTTCGGCCGCGAGGAGAAAGAACTGCTCTCCCACCGCATCGCCGAACACCTGTGGCTGACCGTGGGCGGCGAGGACAAGATCCTGCCGGCGGCGGTGGTCAACGACCTGCTCGAGCGCAAGCTGGAGGAGATCGAGGAGAAGGAAGGCCGCCGCCCGGGTGGCCGCGAACGCAAGCGGATGAAGGACGACCTGCTGCATGAACTGCTGCCGCGCGCCTTCGTGAAGTCCTCGCGCAACGACGCCTTCATCGACCTGCAGCACGGTTACGTGGCGGTGGATACCTCCAGCCGCAAGACCGGCGAGTACTTCATGTCCGACATCCGCGGCCTGCTCGGCAGCTTCCCGGCGATGCCGCTGAACGCCGAAGTCGCGCCGCGTTCGATCCTGACCGGCTGGATCGCCGGCGAGCCGCTGCCGACCGGGCTGAGCCTGGGCGAAGAGTGCGAGATGAAGGACCCGGTGGAAGGCGGCGCGGTGGTCAAGTGCCAGCACCAGGAACTGCGCTGCGATGAGATCGACAAGCACCTGGATGCCGGCAAGCAGGTGACCAAGCTGGCGCTGATCTTCGAGGACAACCTGTCCTTCGTCATCGGCGACGACCTGATCGTGCGCAAGCTGAAGTTCCTCGACGGTGCCCTGGACCAGCTGGAGCATGCCGACGAAGACGGCCGCCGCGCCGAGTTCGACGCCCGCTTCGCCCTGCAGAGCGCCGAGATCCGCCGTCTGTTCCTGTTGCTGGAAGAAGCCTTCAAGCTCAGCAAGGCTGACTGAACAGGCAGCCCGACGGCCGCCGGTCATCCGGCGGCCCGAAGCGGCGCTATGCTGGGCGCATGAGCCGTCTGCTGCGCCGCCTGATCAGCCCGACCCCGCCCGCCACCGTACAGCGCGACACCGTTCGCCTGCGCCTGGAGGATGCCGAGATCGAGGTACTGCGCGTGCGCGATCCGCGTGCGCGCCGCATCAAGCTGAGCGTGGACGAACGCGGCGCGCGCCTGACCCTGCCGCCGCGCGCAAGCCTGGTGATGGGCGAACGCTTCCTGGAACAGCACCGCGACTGGCTGGCACTGCAGCTGCGCCAGTACCAGGGCCAGGGCCTGCCGGCACCGCTGCAGCCCGGCGAAGACGGCGTGCTACCCCTGCGCGGCGAACTGTTGCCGCTGCGCTGGCAGGAAGGCCGCTACGCGCGCCTGGAGATCGACGCGCATGGTGCCTGCGTGCAGTGGCCGACACGTGGTGGTGACGCCACCCTGCGCCGCCTGCTGCGCGAGTTCTACGAAGCACAGACCCGCGCCGACGTCGGCCGCTGGCTGCCGAAGTACCTGCCCACGCTGCCGCGCGCACCCAGTCGCCTGCGATTGAAGGTGATGTCCTCGCAATGGGGCTCGCTCGCCCCCGATGGCAGCATGGCACTGGACCTGGCGCTGGTACTGGGCCGCCCTGAGGCGTTCGAGTACGTGCTGGTGCACGAGCTCTGCCACCTGATCCAGCCCAACCACTCGCCCGCGTTCTGGCACGAAGTGGAACAACGCTTCCCCGCCTGGCGCGAACAGCGCGACTACTTCCAGCTGGAAGGCCGCCGACTGAAGGCGATGCTGCGGCAACTGCTATAGCGCGCGGGCGCTACAGCAGTTGCCCGCGCATTCTTCCTCTACCCCCGCCTTCGGCGCGCCCCTTCAACAGAAGGGGCTTTCCTCCAGAGAGTGGGCCGGGCAGTCGGGCAGGCTCGACGCTGCACAGGGTCTGCGCAGAGGATGAGCATTCCCCACCCTGGTAACGCGCCATGGAGCGCGCGCAGCGCGCGACCCGCTCCTGCTCTTCTTTTCTTTCTTCCGTGGTGGGCACACCGGAATCTGTCCGTGGCCGGGCGGGGTGGGTTGCGCAGGGGCGTGAGCCGCATGGATGCGGCAACCGAGCTTACAGGGGTGAAGGCGCTTTGCTTGCGAAGCACTGCTTCGCAAGCGCCTGAACGCACAGCCGCCAGCGGCTGGGCCGGGCCCCGGAGGGGTACTTGCAGCGACCCCTGCGCAATCCACCCCGCCCGGCCAAGCACGGCTTTGCCTTCGGATACCACCCACCACGAGGGGCTCAGCCGTTGGCCGAAATCCTCACCTCGCCCGCAACGCCGCCGCCGCCGCCCAGCGCGCCGCCACCCGCGGTGCCGTAATGCACACCGCCTGGTCGGTCACCGTCGTCACCGCGCGCTCCAGCAGCTGGATATCCGCCTCATGCTGGCGCGCCACGTGCGGATCCTCGAAGAAGATCGCGCGCTGGCAGCGCCCTTCCAGTACCCGGTCGGCAATCTGCGCATCGCCGCCCATCGGGCCGCTCTGGTAGCGCGTCACCCAGGGCGTATCGCTGGGCCAGCCACGGCTCCACGCCAGCTCGTTCAAGCGCTGGCCGGTGGTTCCGGTTGCCACCCGCTCACCGAACCGCGCCAGCACATCGAAGTGCTCATCGGCGAAGGCCAGCATCGCCGGCTTCATCGCGTCGTGCGCGATCAGCGCCAGCGTCTGTCCTTCGAACGCATGCAGGTCGTCGGCGCCAGCATCGGCAACCAGTCCGGCATGGATGCGTTCCACCTCGATCCAGTCGCGCGCGGTGGCCACGGTGGAAATGAAAGGCTTGCCGTGGATCACGCACTGCCGCTTCAGCGCCGTGGCTTCCGGAAACACCGAGGATGGATCGACCGGATCGATCAGGTAGACCGCGCCATCCAGTGTCCGATCCGGCCCCATGCCAACCACCTCGGCCACCAGCTTCATCAAGCCACCCTCGCGACCGTAGGGGTAGCGATGCAGGCCCGCGTATCCGGTCAGGAAGCCCTGACGCTGTATCGCGTCATGGGTGCGGCCGACCGCGTGCAGCGACACGCCCAGCTCGCGCAGGCCGGGTTCGCTGACGCGCAGCCAGCGGAACAGGGCGGCGCGCGCGTCGTGGTGATGGAGACGGTTGGCAGCCAGGCCGATGCGCATCGAATGCTCCGCAAATACGGGTGAAAGCGGCAGTGTATGTCGCCATTCACCTATCTTGGTGTTTTTACAATTTTCTTCATTGCGCCTCGTCCACACGCCGCTAGCGTAAGAGGCAGCGGTACCGCTGCGCGGCCGTTCATTTCCGCCCGCCAGAAGAGGATGCCCATCGTGAACGCCGCTGGCCTGCGTGCCGCCACCGCGGTCGTGGCCGGCCTGCTGTTGCCTGCCCTGGCCGCCGCTGCGGATTGCAGGACGCCGCTGCGCATTGCCTGGCCCGCCGACCGCGCGCCGTTGTCCTCCAGCGAGCAGGGCCAGCCGCGCGGGCTCAGCGCGCAGTACCTGAAGCTGCTGGGCGCGCAGCGACCACTGCAGATGCAGCCATTGCCAACCGCCGCCATCGCCGAGGGAACGGTGCCGCCCGACGTCCAGGCACTGCTGGGCTGGTCGCGCTCGCAGTTGCCGACGGGGTGGGTGGCCAGTGCGCCCTACGTGCAGCTGCCACAGGTCATCGTGCGGCGCCGGGATGCATCGCCGGTGCTGGGCCTGGAGGCGTTGCGCGGAGGCACCGTGGCCAGTCCCGACCCGCTGTCGCTGGTCGGGGCGCTGACGGAACAGGCGTCTGGCGTGCAGCTGTTGCCCCCCGCCCCCATCGACGACGCCCTGTCACTGCTGGGCACGGGCCTGGTCGATGCCGTGGTCGCCAATCTTGGAGAGGTCGAGGCCGCGTTGCGCCACTATCAGGGCGAGCCGCTGGTAATCGCTGCGCCGGCCGGAATCGACGACGCGCCGGTGCTGGCCACCGTGCCCGCCTGCGCCGACGTCATCCCGGTGTTCGAGCGGACCGTGTCGCAGCTGACCGCGAACGAACGCGAGGCGATCCGCACGTCCTGGCTGCCGAACCAGCCGCGACACCCGCCCTCTGCGTCCCCCCTGCGCTGGCTGGTGCCGGCCTCGCTGACCCTGCTGGCGCTCATGCTGGTGTACGCCTTCGGCTACTGGCGCGTGCATCGCGAGAGCGAGCGTCGCCGTGTGGCTGCGCAACGCCTGCAGGAGGTGACCTCGAACCTGCCAGCGGTGGTCTATCAGGTGCGTCGCTCTGCCACCGGCCACTACAGCTTTCCCCAGATCGCAGGCGACGTGCAGGCGTTGTTCGGAATCAGCGTGGAAACCGCCCTGATCGATCATCAGCGCCTGCTGGCAGCGGTTCATCCCGATGATCGCTCGCGGCTGATGGACACCGTCGACGCCGCTGCCCTGGCGCGGGGCCCGATCGATGTCACCTTCCGCACGCGCTCGCCACAAGGCTGGCGCTGGGTCCACTCGCATGGACGGCCGCTGTCCCTGGACAGCGGCGACGTCGAGTGGAGTGGCTACTGGATCGACGTAAGTGGAGTGCAGGCGCGCACCCATGCGCTGGCCGAGGCGCGCCGTGCGGCCGAGCAGGCAGCGCTGGCCAAGGCCCACTTCCTGGCGACCATGAGCCACGAGATCCGCACGCCGATGAGCACCCTGCTGGGCATGCTCGAGCGGTTGGAGGGCAGCGATCTGGATCATCGCCAGCAACAGGTGCTGGTGACCGTGGGTGATGCTGCCCAGATGCTGCGGCAGATCCTGGACGACGTGCTGCACAGCCAACGGCTGCAGGCACTGCCGCTGCAGCTGCGACCCACGAGCGTGGCGGCACTGGTGCGCGCGGTGCAGCAGTTGCTGATGCCGGTGGCGGCCAGCCGGGGCCTGCATCTGCGGATCCAACTTGATCCGGAATTGCAGGCCGGATCGCTGGCCGACGGCCTGCGCCTGCGCCAGATCCTGTTCAACCTTGCCGGCAACGCGCTCAAGTTCACCGAGCATGGCGGCGTGGATCTGCAGGTGCAGGTGCTGCAGCAGCACGATGGCGGCCAACGTCTTCGCCTGCAGGTCAGTGACAGCGGGGTGGGCATCAGCCCGGAACGGCAACAGGCGGTGTTCGCTGCCTATACCCAGGCCGAGGCATCGACAACGCGCCGTTTCGGCGGCAGCGGCCTGGGCCTGGCGATCTGCCGTGAACTGGCTGCATCGATGGAAGCAGAACTATGCCTGCGCAGCGCGCCAGGCAAGGGCACCACCGTGTGGCTGGAACTGGATCTGGACGCCTGTGAGTTGCCTGCCGAGGCATTGCCGCTTCCGGCAGAGGCGGCGCGGCCACTGTCGTCGGCCCGCGTGCTGGTAGCTGAAGATCACCCCACCAACCTGCATCTGCTGGAGCAGCGCCTGCATGATCTGGGTCTGCAGGTGCACGCCTGCACCGATGGTCGCCAGGCCTTCGAGGCCTGGCAGGCGCGGGCGTTCGACCTGGTCATCACCGACTGCCACATGCCGCACATGGATGGCTTTGCCTTGGCACGGGCCATCCGCGCCGACGCCTGCGCGGTTCGCGCGCAGGTCCCGATCATCGCGCTCACGGCCAGCGCGCTGGGTCGCACCCGCGAGGCCTGCCGCGAAGCGGGCATCGATCATTTCCTGGCCAAGCCGGTGGCGGCGCAGGAACTGCGGGGCTTGCTGGCCGTGCTGCTGGCGCCGGAATCAGTGCGCCAGTAGGCGGATGATGCTGGCGGCGGCGTCGCGGCCTTCGGCCACGGCGGTCACCACCAGGTCGGCGCCACGCACTGCGTCACCGCCGGCGAACAGGCGCGGGTGCGCGGTCTGGAATGGCAGGCGGTCCTTGCCGCCAGCCACGATGCGGCCGTTGGACCGGCCTTCCACGCCGTGCTCGGCCAGCCACGCCGGCACGGTTGGCGAGAAGCCGAAGGCGATGATCACCACGTCGGCCTCCAGCAGCGATTCGCTGCCGTCGATCGGCACCGCATTCTGGCGGCCATTGGCATCGGGCTCACCCAGCCGGGTTTCGACCACGGTCACGCCGATCACCTCATCGTCGGCGCCGGCTTCGATCGACAGCGGCTGGCGGTTGAACAGGAAGCGCACGCCCTCCTCGCGCGCATTGGCCACTTCGCGCGCGCTGCCGGGCATGTTGGCTTCGTCGCGGCGGTAGGCACAGGTCACCTTGGCCGCGCCCAGCCGTACCGCGCTGCGCACGCAGTCCATGCCGGTATCGCCACCGCCGAGCACCACCACGCGCTTGCCGTTGAGATCGGGCAGGGCGATGCTGTCTTCCCAGCCGGCAATCGGCCGGCCCTTCGGATCATCACCACCGACGATGCGGCTGTTCTGCACCAGGAACGGCAGCGCCGGCAGCACGCCCTTCAGGTCCTGGCCGTCAAGGCCGCCATCGGTGTAGCGGTAGGCGCCGGTGCCGACGAACACCGCATCATGGGCATCCAGCAGCTGCTGCACGCTGAGGTCGCGGCCGATCTCCACACCGAGGCGGAACTGCACACCCATGCCCTCAAGCACTTCGCGGCGGCGGTGGATCACGTCCTTGTCCAGTTTGAAGCTGGGGATGCCGAACTGCAGCAGGCCGCCGATCTGCTCGTAGCGGTCGTAGACCACCGCGGCAATGCCGGCGCGCGCCAGGCGGTCGGCACAGGCCAGCCCGGCCGGGCCGGCACCGATCACCGCCACGCTGTGGCCGGTCGGCTGCACCGCGCCCAGGTCCGGGCGCCAGCCCGTGGCCAGCGCGGTGTCAACAATGTACTTCTCGACCGCGCCGATGGTGACCGCGCCGAATTCCTCCAGCGTGCAGCTGCCTTCGCACAGCCGGTCCTGCGGGCAGACCCGGCCGCACACTTCCGGCAGCGGGTTGGTGCTGTGGCACAGCGTGGCCGCTTCGTGGATGCGGTTTTCCTGCACCAGCTGCAGCCACTGTGGAATGGCGTTGTGCACCGGGCACTTCCAGCTGCAGTAGGGGTTGCCGCAGTCCAGGCAGCGACCGGCCTGGTACTGGGCATCTTCCTTACCGAACTTGCCGTACAACTCACCCCAGTCGCCGGACGTGCGCAGTTCCACCGGAATGCGCTGCGGCATGGTGCGGGGCAGGTCGAGGAACTGGAAGGCGTGCTTGCGGCTCATGGCGGGCTCTGTGGTGTTTTGCGGTCGCCGGCCAGCGGCCGGCACTACGTGGTCCTGGGTTGCCGGCAGCGGCCGGCACTACCGTTACGCGGCGCGTCGCAGGGTTTCGGTCAGCGACTCGATGCTGGCGGCCTTCGGTTTGACCAGCCAGAACTTGCCGATGTAATCGCGGAACTCGTCCAGGATCTGCTGCGCCCAGATGCTGCCGGTCAGCTCGCGGTGGCGGCCGATCAGGCGGTGCAGGTGCTGGCGGTAGTTCTCGAAGCCCTCGGCGGAGACGCGATGGATGTCGATCAGCTCGTGGTTGTAGCGGTCGACGAAATCGCGGTCGACGTCCAGCACGTAGGCCAGGCCACCGGTGAAGCCGGCACCGAAGTTCAGGCCGACCTTGCCCAGTACCAGCACCACACCATCGGTCATGTACTCGCAGCAGTGGTCACCGGCACCTTCCACCACCGCCAGCGCGCCGGAATTGCGTACCGCGAAACGCTCGCCGGCGCGGCCAGCGGCGAACAGCTCGCCACCGGTGGCGCCGTACAGGCAGGTGTTGCCGATGATCGCGGTGCTGCGCGCTTCGAAGCGCGCGCCACGCGGCGGGCGCACCACCAGACGGCCGCCGGCCATGCCCTTGCCGACGTAGTCGTTGGCTTCGCCTTCCACTTCCAGATGCAGGCCGCCCACGTTGAACGCGCCGAAGCTCTGCCCGGCGCTGCCACGGAAGCGCAGTTCCAGCGGCGCCTCGGCCATGCCCTGGTTGCCGTGCGCGCGCGCCACCGCACCGGCCAGTCGGGTGCCGATGCTGCGGTCGGTGTTGTGGATCAGGAAGCGATGCTCGCCGCCGCGCTTGTGCTCGATGGCCGGCGCCAGCAGGCCATCCATCTGCGTGGCCAGGCTGTCCGGCGATTCGTACAGGCGCTGGGCGGCGCAGTGGCTGCCCTCGTAACGGGCATCGGCCAGCAGGCGCGACAGGTCCACGCGCACGCCGTCACGCGGCGCGGCCTCGATCTGCCGCAACAGGTCGGTACGGCCGACGATCTCTTCCAATGAACGCGCGCCCAGGTACGCCAGCCAGCCGCGCACTTCCTCGGCCAGCAGGCGGAAGAAGTTCTCCACGCGCTCGGGCTGGCCGGTGAAGTGGTTCTCGCGCAGGCGCTCGTCCTGGGTGGCCACGCCGGTGGCGCAGTTGTTGAGGTGGCAGATACGCAGGTACTTGCAGCCCAGCACGATCATCGGCGCGGTGCCGAAGCCGAAGCTGTCCGCGCCCAGCAGCGCGGCCTTGACCACGTCCAGGCCGGTCTTCAGGCCACCATCGGTCTGCAGCAGGGTGCGCCCGCGCAGGTCGTTGGCCAGCAGCGCCTGGTGCGCTTCGGCCACGCCCAGTTCCCACGGCACGCCGGCATAGCGGATCGAGCTGACCGGCGAAGCACCGGTCCCGCCGTCGTGGCCGGAGATGGTGATCAGGTCGGCACCGGCCTTGACCACGCCGGCGGCGATCGTACCCACGCCGGCATGGCTGACCAGCTTCACCGACACCAGCGCGGTCGGGTTGACCTGCTTGAGGTCGTAGATCAGCTGCGCCAGGTCTTCGATCGAATAGATGTCGTGGTGCGGCGGCGGCGAGATCAGGCCGATCCCGGGCCGGGCATAGCGCAGGCGCGCGATCAGTTCGTTCACCTTGTGGCCCGGCAGCTGGCCGCCCTCGCCGGGCTTGGCGCCCTGCGCGACCTTGATCTGCAGCACTTCGGCGTTGACCAGGTATTCGGCGGTGACGCCGAAGCGGCCGGAGGCCACCTGCTTGATCTTGCTGCGCTTTGCGGTGCCATAGCGGGCGGGATCCTCACCGCCTTCGCCGGAATTGCTGCGGCCGCCGAGGCGGTTCATGGCAATGGCCAATGCTTCATGTGCTTCCGGCGACAGTGCGCCCAGGCTGATCGCCGCGGTATCGAAGCGCGGGAACAGGGTACTGGCCGGAGCCACCTCGTCCAGCGGTACCGGCGTGGCCGCCGGCACCAGTTCCAGCAGGTCGCGCAGCGCCGACGGTGGACGTGCATGCACGGCATCGCAGTACTGCTGCCACGCACGCGGGTCACCGCTGCGGGCCGCGCGCTGCAGGGTGGTGACCACGTCCGGGTTGTACATGTGGTACTCGCCGCCGTGCACGTACTTCAGCAGGCCGCCCACGTCCACGTCCTGCTGCGCGTCCCAGGCCTGTGCGCACAGCTCGCGTGCGTCGGCATCCAGGCGCGCGAAGCCAGCGCCACCGATGCGCGAGGCCGTATCCGGGAAGCACAGGTCCACCACTTCCGGTTCCAGGCCGATGATCTCGAACAGCTGTGCGCCGCGGTAGCTGGCCACGGTACAGATGCCCATCTTCGAGATGATCTTCGACAGGCCCTTGTAGACACCCTTGCGGTAGCGTCGGCCGATCTGCGACTGCTCACCGCCCTTGCTCAGCTTGAGGATGCCGCGGCGGCCCAGGTCGAACAGGGTCTGGTAGGCCAGGTAGGGGTATACCGCGGTGGCGCCGAAGCCGAGCAGGCAGGCCATGTGGTGCGGGTCGCGCGCGGTGCCGGTCTCGACGATGAGATTCACGTCGCAGCGCAGGCCCAGCCGCGACAGGTGGTGGTGGATGGCGCTGGTGGCCAGCAGCGCGTGCACCATCGGCCGCCCGGCCACCGGGTAGCGGTCGGACAGCAGCAGCATCACCATGCCATCGCGCGCGGCCTGTTCGGCCTCGCTGCAGATGCGCTCGATGCCGGCGCGCAGGCCCTCGTCCTCGCTGTAGGACAGGTCGAGCAGGCGGTTGGCCTGCACGTACTGCTCCATCTTCAGCAGCTGGCGCAGCTTGCGCTGGCTCAGCACCGGCGAGTTGAGGATGACGTGGTTCACCGTCTCCGGGCCGGCATGGAAGATGTTGGTCTCCTTGCCGAGCTGGGTGGACAGGGACATCGCGCAGTCTTCGCGCAGCGGATCGATCGGCGGGTTGGTGACCTGCGCGAAGGCCTGGCGGAAATAGTCGTACAGCGGGCGGCTGCGCTGGCTCAGCACCGCCATCGGCGTGTCATCGCCCATCGAGCCGGTGGCTTCCTGCTCGGTCTCGGCCAGCGGCCGCAGCACCTGCTCCACTTCCTCGCTGCTGAGCTGGTAGAGCTTGTGGTAGCTGCGCAGGGTGGCTTCGTCGAACGGCTCTTCCACCAGCGACGGGTCGATCAGTTCGGTCTGCAGGTAGGTCACGCCCTGCTGCAGCCACTGCTTGTACGGCGCGCGGCCACGGTTGATGCGGTCCACCGCGTCGGAGTCGAGCAGGTCGCCGCGCTTGAGGTCGATGGCGATCATCTCGCCGGGGCCGAGCTTGCCCTTGCGCACCACGCGTTCGGTCGGCACTTCCCACACGCCGGCCTCGGAGGCGACCAGGAAGTGGCGGTCGGCGGTCAGCATCCAGCGCGCCGGGCGCAGGCCGTTGCGGTCCAGCGTACACACCGCATAGCGGCTGTCGCAGGCGACGATGCCGGCCGGGCCATCCCACGGCTCGCTGTTCAGGCCGTGGAACTCGTAGAACGCGGCCAGGTCCGGGTCCTTGAATTCCAGCGACTGGGTGGCGGGCGGCACCAGGATGCGCAGCGCCTGGATCAGCTCCATGCCACCGGCGACCATCAGCTCCAGCATGTTGTCCAGGCTCTGCGAATCCGAACCGTGCATGGAGATGACCGGGTCGAATTCACCAATATCGAAGCGCGGCGTCTTCCACACCTTGCTGCGCGCCTGCGCCCAGCGACGATTGCCCTCGATGGTGTTGATCTCGCCGTTGTGGGCGAGCATGCGGAACGGATGGGCGAGCGGCCAGCGCGGCAGCGTGTTGGTCGAGAAGCGCTGGTGGAACACGATCGCGCTGGAGGCCAGCTCGCGGCGCTGCAGGTCCGGGAAGAAGCGGCTGAGCTTGTCCGGCAGCACCATGCCCTTGTAGCTGATCGCATCCGGGGTGAGGGTGGCGACGTAGAAGTCGGCGTGTTCGCGCAGTTGCTGTTCGCTGCGGCGACGGGCCAGGAACAGCGCCAGTGCGAAGCCGGCATCATCCTGGCCAACCCCGGCATCGACGAACACCTGCTCGATGCGCGGCAGCGTGTCGCGCGCCAGTTGGCCGCAGACGCTGTCGTCGGTCGGTACCTCGCGCCAGCCAGCGACCTTGCAGCCCACCGCTTCCACCTGCGCCTGCAGCTGCGCGCGGCAGGCCTGCGCAGCGTCGGCGTCATGCGGCAGGAATACCAGGCCGGCCGCGAAGCGTGCGGCGACGGCAATGCCGGCCTCACTCGCCAGCAGTTTCAGGAACGCATCGGGGCGGCGCAGCAGCAGGCCGCAGCCATCACCGGTCAGGCCATCGGCAGCGACACCGCCACGGTGGGTCATGCGCGAAAGCGCGGCGATGGCGGTATCAACCAACAGGCGCGATGGTTGATCGTCGAGCTGGGCGACCATGCCAAATCCACAGGCATCGCGCTCGGAGCGCGGGTCGTAAAGCCCTTGGCGGTTGCGGGGGGCCATCTCTACCTCGATGCGTATAGGGTTGGCGGCGACACTCGTCCCCGCTCATTCCCTGGAGCGCATCGTGAGGCCACCGGATGCCTCGACTAGATCACAGGTTGCTGCAACGCCGCAATACACGGTTGCAGGTGCAACGGAACGCGCCGGCAACCCAGTGCCGGCGCGGGGCGGGACTCAGCCGCAGCGCACGCCGCTGACGGCGCCCTTGTCGTCCACTTCGATGTTCAGGCGGTCGCCGAGGAACTCCATCGTGGCCACATCATTGGGCTTGAGCACGCGCACCTGGCTGGCACCTGCATCTTCCTGTGCCTGCTTGCCGAGGGCATCGGTGTAGGCCTGGCCGACCAGGCTCTGTACCTGGCTGGCATCGCAGGTGCCGACCGGCGGAGCCTCGGTGGCCTTGCCGGCGTCGTCGGCCGGCGCCTTGGCTGCTTCGGCGGCCTGCTGGGCGTGGGCGGTGGCCGAATCCTGTTCATCCAGCGCCGGTGCCTGGCAGGCGGTCAGGGCCAGCACGGCCGGCAGCAACAGGGCGGAGAGCGAACGGGCGCGAATCGGGAACGACATCATGACTCCGGAAGGGGTTGTGAAGACCCGAGCATAGCGGCGAACCGGCCCTCACGTGTTTGTCTTGTGTTATCGACAGGATCGCGGCATGGCGACGGCGACACTGGCGGCATGCCAACTCCCTCCACCCCCGAACGACAGGCAGCGCGCGCGGCCGGCCTGCGCTATGTCGACGACACCCAGCCGGGCATCAGCCGGCGCCGCGCCGGCAAGGGCTTCAGCTACCGCGATGCTGATGGCCACGCGATACGCGACGCCACCACCCTGCAACGCATCCGCGCACTGGCGATCCCACCGGCCTACACCGCGGTGTGGATCTGCGCCCACGCCAACGGCCACCTGCAGGCCACCGGTCGTGATGCGCGCGGTCGCAAGCAGTACCGTTACCACCCCGATTGGGCCAGGGAGCGCGATGCAGGCAAGTTCGATCGCATCATCGCCTTTGGCGAGGCGTTGCCTACTCTGCGGCGGCGGCTGTCGCGGGATCTCAAGCGCCCCGGTTTCCCGAAGGAGAAGGTGCTGGCCATGGTGGTCGCACTGTTGGCGGACACGCTGGTGCGGGTCGGCAATGAGACCTATGCGCAGCAGAACCGTTCGTTCGGACTGACCACACTGCGAAACCGGCATCTGGAGCTGCTGCGCGGTGGCCGCGTGCGCATGCGCTTCCGCGGCAAGTCCGGGCAGCTGCAGGAGGTCACCGTGGGCGACCGCAGGCTGGGGCTGCTGGTGCGGCGCCTGCAGCAGCTGCCGGGGCAGGCCCTGTTCCAGTACCGCGATGACGACGGTGCGCTGCAGCCGGTCGACTCCGGCGCGGTGAACGACTACCTGCGCGAGGTGATGGGCGAGGACTTCACTGCCAAGGATTTCCGCACCTGGGGCGGGACGGTTGCGGCGGTGCAGGCGTTTGCCGCCACCGAACTGCCGGAACCGGCCAGCCAGCGCGCACTGGCGCAGGCGCAGCGCGCGGTGGTGTGCGAAGTGGCGTCGCTGTTGGGCAATACCCCGGCGGTGTGCCGCAAGGCCTATATCGACCCCTGCGTGTTCGCCGGCTGGGAGCGCGGCGAACTGGCCACGCTGGCCGGCCTGCGTGGGCCGCGCCAGTGGGAACAGGCGACCCTGCGCGTGCTGCGCAGGGCGCGCCGGCTCAGCCGCAGTAGATCGCGGTGATGTTGTTGGTGCGGCCCTTTTCGATGGTCAGGCGGTCGCCGCCTTCGCTGGCCGGCGGCACCCGCGGGCCGTCGTGGCGCAGCACCCGTACGTGCAGGCTGTCGCTGTCCACCCGTGCGCGTGCGACGGTGGCGTCCGACGCGGCCAGGCCAAGCGCGCCGCGCACCCTGTCGCTGCGGCACTGGCCGGAAATCACACCGTCGATCGGCTGTACCTGGGCCACCGGTGTGCTGCTGCAGGCGGCGAGGGCAAAGCAGACGGCGGCGGTGGCGATGGCGTGTTTCATGAAGGCGTTCCTTGTGTGATTGCGTGCAGGGTGCGACGGCGCACGTGGTGGCGGAATGAATGCCGTGCACATCATGGACACGGCGCGCTCACTGCCGCCAACAGCAGGGGTGGAGACACTGCAGGAGCGGCGGATGCCGCCCCCGGTACTGCGGCGCATGCGCCCGGTAGTGCCGGCCGCTGGCCGGCAATCCCATTCCCCCGAGGAGACCTGCATGGCCACCACCAGGAAAACCCCCGCCCGCCGCAAAGCCTCACCCAAGGTGCGCAAAGGCAGCACTGCAACCAGGACCATCGCCGACCCCGGTCGCCCGCGCGTGGTGAAGACCGCAACCCGCAAGGCCGCCGCCAGCGATCCCCGCGCCGCCCGCGTTGCGGCACGGCAGCGGCGCCTGCAGGACCAGGAGAAGGCCAAGGACGCCCGCGCGGCCAAGAAGGCAACAAAGAAGACCGCGACCCAGGCCGGAGCACGACGCCAGCCGGAGGCGATGCCGGCGCAGCAGCTGGCCAAGCCCGGGCACGAACACGAACTGGAGCTGGCGCCGCGTTTCCTTGCACCCGACTACACCGGCAGCGGCAAACTGCAGGGCATGCGTGCGATCGTCACCGGTGGCGATTCCGGCATCGGCCGCGCGGTGGCGGTGCTGTTCGCACGCGAAGGTGCCGACGTGGCCGTGCTGCACCTGGACGAGGCCGAGGACGCGGACATCACCCGCCAGCACGTGGAGCGCGAAGGCGGTCGCTGCGTGGTGATCGCCGGTGACGTGCGCGATCCGCGCTTCTGCGACAAAGCGGTGAAGCAGGTGGCCAAGGCGTTCGGCGGCATCGATATCCTGGTCAACAACGCCGCGTTCCAGCTGCACTGCGAGCGGCTGGAAGACCTGGAAGACGCGCACCTGCAGGAGACCCTGCAGACCAACATCGGCGGGTACATCCAGATGGCGCGCGCGGTGCTGCCGCATCTGGGCGAGGGCGCCAGCATCATCAACACCGGTTCGGAAACGGGGATCTTCGGCAGCAAGGCGCTGATCGATTACTCGGCGACCAAGGGTGCGATCCACGCGTTCACCAAATCGCTGGCCAGCCAGCTGCTGCCGCGCGGCATCCGGGTCAACTGCGTGGCGCCGGGGCCGGTATGGACGCCGCTCAACCCGGCCGACAAGCCGGCGCAGGACGTGGCGGAATTTGGCAAGGACAGCGACATGGGCCGGCCTGCACAGCCCGAGGAACTGTCGCCGGCCTACGTGTTCCTGGCCTCGCCGGCCTGTGCCAGTTACATCAGCGGGGTGATCCTGCCGGTGATGGGCGGGCCACGAGGGTGAACAGCACTACGGCGTGGCGTCTGCTGAACGGGGCTTCGCGCAGGTGTGTGGCGTGTGTCAACGGCTGCGCCGGTGCGGTGGGGTAGGCTGGACTCCCATACCGATCACGTTCAGGGAAAGATCATGCCGGAGATGGATATCAGCGCAGCGGCCGATGAAGTCGTCGCCCCGTTTCGGCAGAACGATGCCCGTGGCGCGGCCGCCCGCCTGGAGGGCCTGCACAACGGCCAGCGTGCGGTGGTGCAGGAATCGCTGGATCGCTACATCGCGGCGCGGGGCGCCACCGAGCTTGAGGCGCTGCGACGGAGCGGTGGCGTATCCGCCACCGACGCGGCCACGGTCAACCCGATGCTGGATCGCCTGAGCGACGCGACGCGCCCACCGCGCATGCCCGACGCCGCGGAGACTGCGGGCCTGAGCCAGGCCCAGCAGTACGACGTGTATGGCAGCATCGTGGCCCAGCGCGGCAACGCCGCGGCGAACGATGCGATGGCCACGCAGGATCGCGTGGTGCTGGGGCTGCGCGACGAGAACCGCACCACCGAGGCGCGAGGGCGTGGTGTCTACGACGACCGCATCGTGGTGCTGTGGAAGGATGCGCAGGGCCACGGCCATGTGCGCGAGTTCAACCAGGCCACGACAGAACCGACCGCCCAGTACGACGGACACGCCAAGACCACGCCACGCAGCCCTGGCTTCGGCAACGTGGCGCCGCGTACCAAGACCGAGGGCGAGGACGTCAACGGCGACCGGGTCAAGGATCTTGGACGGTTGGGCGAAGGCACCACCGAGATGCGCGCGACCACGCATCCGCGCAACGGCCATCCCGATGAGTTCGCGTTGCGCCCTTCGCAGGCGGCCATCACCGCCGGCGCTGGACGGGTGGAGCGCGACAGCAATGGCGATGGCTGGTTCGATGCGCGCGATACCCAGGGCGTGCAGGACCTCAACGACACCTTCAAGATCCATCGTGGCAGCCGGTCCAATACCGATTCGGCGGGCTGCCAGACCATCGGCGGCGGTGAGTACGACGACTTCGTGGCGACGGTACGCGGCACCCCCGGGCAGAACCGCTGGCAGTATGTGCTGACCTCGGTTGCGCCGGGCCAGGCGCGCGGGCTGGGACAGGACACGCCGCTCGCGGCCAATGACGATCCCCGGCAGCCGCAGCATCGCGATCATGCCCTGCAGCAGCAGATCAGCACGCACCTGCAGGCCTTGGGCGGGCGCTACGCCGAGCACGCCGATGACTACAGCCTGGTGATGCTGCGCGAAGCGAAGGCCGCAGGCATCACCCGGGTCGACCAGATCGTGGCCAGCAATCCCAGTGGCGGCCGCGCTGCGGGTGAGACACTGTTCCTGGTGCAGGGCAGTCCGGGCGACCCGGCGGCCGTGCGCGCAGGCGTCAACGCAGCCGAGGTGCGCGAGACTGCGGTGGAAACCAGCCTGCGCCAGCTGCAGCAGCAAGCGCGCGAACAGGGTGCACCCGTGCCCGCGCCGGCACAGCAGCACGAAGCACCCGCGATGGGAGGACGTTGAAGGATGGTCCGTCTACCCTTGATGTCCGGTTTGCCGTGGGTGTTGCTGCTGGCGTGCAGCGCATGCGCACCCGCCGGGGAGCACACCGTGCCGGTCGCACCTGCTGCGAAGCCTGAGGCGAAACCGGAGACCTTGCCTGCGCAGGCAGGACCCACTGAACGCGGATTGCCTGCATTGCCGGAAGCTTCCGGCAGCGCCCATTCCGGCGGCCGCTACGCTGCGCTGCCCGAACCGGCCAGGCGGGTGCTGGCGCAGTTGAAGTGCAACGTGGAGAGTGCCGGCAATGCGCAGGTGCTTTCCATTCCCGCGCAGGGTGGCCAGCAGGATTTCATGGTCACCGATCGCAGCGGACCGCGTTTCCGCTACTGGATGCGCTCGTTCTCCAGCAGTGGCGGTACCACCGGATATCTCGTGCAGCTGCAGGACTGCCCAGCAACCACCACGGGCATGCGCGCCTACATCGCGCAGGGAGCCGCACCGCTGCAGGATGTCACCGCGTCGTTGCTGGCGCAGGCCGAGCTGCCTGATACGGCGACGATGACGGCTTACCAGGACAGGGGCGCGGGCGATCTGTTCGCCTTCATCGGGCAGCTGGACAAGGTACCGGTGGTGCGCTGGGTGGCCGAAGCCGACCCTGAGCAGCCATTGGCCGACGCTGCGCGCAGCTTCGACCATGGCAATGCCATCCACGGCGGTTTCCTGCGCTGGAACCAGGATCACTTCGAAGTGGCCAGGACCGTGCCGGCCGGGCTATGGCCCTGCGATGACAGCCCGTTGTTGCCGTGCAGGGGCGACCCGTTCGTGACTGGGCGTTGAGGCATCGCGCGCATAGAAATCGGCAATGCGTGGAATGAACTGCTGCGGATTGGCACCGACAAGATTGGTCAGCACCACCACCGCCACGCCGCGCTCGGGATAGACCACGAACGCCGAGCGCGCACCGCCGATACCGGCCACCTGAAGGTCGGGCGATGCGCGCAGTACCGGCCAGCCCCCCGCCCACGGGCCGGCACGGCCATCCGCCAGGCGCTCTGCGCTCCACATCCGCCGCAGGGCGGTCTCCGGCAGCAGGCGGCCTTCGGTCAGCGCGACCAGCCAGCGCGCGGTGTCGTCGGCGGTGGTGAGGATGCCGCCACCGGCCCACAGCGAAGGCGGTATGTCGTAGAACCAGTGCGACAGGCGGGACGGTGCATCCGCAGCGTCGGTGGCACGCGGGGCCAGGCTGTACATCGTCGCCGCATCTGGAATCAGGTCGTAGCTGTCGCCGAAGGTGGTGCGGGCCATGCGCGCGCTGCTGAACTGGCCGGTGGCGAGGAAACGTTCGTAGGGCATGCCGGATTGCTTCGCGATGATTCGTGCCAGCAGTACGTAGTTGGTCTGGTTGTAGGCGAAGCGCTGCCCGGGTTCGGCTTCGAGCGGCTGCGCCGTGACGGCCGCCCACGCCTGCGCTTCTGAGCCACCGCCCAGCAGTCCCTTCGCATCAAGGATGTCCGGAAGGCCGGAGGTATGCGCCAGCAGCTGGTGTACGCGTACGTCTCTCCACGCTGGCGGAAGGTCATCCAGGTAGCGCGAGGCCGGCGCGTCCAGATCCAGCTGCCCCTGCTGGGCCAGTTGCGCGGCGGCCACGCCGGTGAACGCCTTGGTGGCCGAATTGAGCGGGAAACGGGTGTCGCGCGAGGCAAGCACACCGTTCTCCACGTTGGCCAGCCCGTAGGCCTCGGACAACACGGTCTGCCCGTCCTTGACCACCGCGATCTGCAATCCCGGGATGCGCTGCTCCAGCATGATCTGGCGGATCAGGCGGCGGGTCTGGTCGTTGGCCTGGTCCTGGCTGGCAGAGACGGCGGCGAAGGGCAGTGCACTGATGAGCATGAGCAGGACTCGGAGCATTGGGCGGGACATGCGGAATTCCAGCGGGGCGTTGCGGATCGGATGCAGTGGGCGGGTCAAAGGTTTAAGCGCTCGGTGGTGCCTACCGTTCGTCGGCCCATGACTTCCGGGGGGTTGACTACAGTTGTCGTCAAGCTGACAGTGACGACACGTGTAGTCAAGGGAGTGGTGTCATGCGTGGCAAGACCATCGGGGACCAGGAACTGGCCCTGCTGCAGTACATCGATGAACATGCGCCGGCCAGCGTCGGCGAGGTCGCCAGTGGCTACGGCGAGGCCCGCGGCCTGGCCCGTTCCACCGTGCTGACGATGATGGAGCGGCTGCGGGCGAAGGGGTATCTTCAGCGCCGGCAGCAGGACGGCGTCTACCGCTACCAGGCCACCCGTGGCCCGCAGAGCGTGCTGCAGGGTGCCGTGGCCCAGTTCGTCGACAACACCCTGCAGGGCTCGGTGTCGCCGTTCGTGGCCTACCTGTCGCAGCGCCAGCAGGTCAGCGACAACGAGCTGGCCGAGCTGGAAGCGCTGGTCGCCCAACTCCAATCGCGTCGCCACGAGGGCTGAGCCATGGACACCACGATGCTGATTCCGATGCTGGAACGGTTGGGCTGGACCAGCCTGCAGACCGTGCTGCTGGTGGCGCTGGTGTACGGCCTGTGCCGCGCGCTGCCGTCGCTGTCGGCGGCGACCCGCTGCCGCCTGTGGTGGCTGGTCTCGCTGCAGGCTGTGCTCGGCCTGTTCTGGAGCCAGCCGTTGCAGTTGGCCTGGCTGCCGGCGCCGCAGGCGGTGGCGATGACCGCGACCGACGTGGCCGCTGACATCGTCTACCCGCTGGCCCCGGAGGCCTCTGCGCAGTTGCTGGCCGCGATGCCGCTGCCCGCGGCCGAAGTACCGGCAGTTGCATGGTGGGCGGTCGCGCTGGCCGCGCTGTGGCTGTCCGGCGTGCTGGTGATGGCGCTGCGCACCTTCGGTGAGTGGCGCCGCTGCCGCGCACTGCTGGCTGCGGCGTATCCCTGCGAGGACGAGGCGCTGGTGCAGGCCCTGCAGCTGGCCTCCGATGCCCACGGCGTGCGCCGTGCGCCGCGGCTGTGGATGAGCACGCAGGTGGACGCACCGCAGCTGGTCGGGCCGTTCCGCCCGGTGCTGCTGCTGCCGGCCGGCGACAACGTCCTGCAGGGCGATGCGCTGGACCTGGCACTGACCCACGAACTGCAGCACCTGCAGCGCCGTGACCTGCAATGGGGCCTGCTGCCCGCGCTGGCCCAGCACCTGTTCTTCTTCCACCCGCTGCTGCGCCTGTCGGTGCGCGAATACGCGCAGGCCCGCGAGGAAGCCGTGGATGCGGCGGTGGTCGGCCAACATGGCGCCAGCCGCCAGGCCTATGGCCGCCTGTTGCTGCAGCTGGGCGTGGCCCCGCAGCCGCATCTGGGCGTGGCCAGCGCCGCACCGAGCACCACCAGCCTCAAGCGTCGCCTGCTTTCGCTGCAGTCGCACCGGTCCTGCCCGCGTCTGCTGGCGGTGGCGCTGACCGCTGTGGTGGTGGTGGTGGGCGTGGCGCCGATGCGGCTGGTCGCAGCGCCGGTGCCGCCGGCCCCGCCCGCACCTCCGGCCGCCCCGAAGGCCGTGGTGCCGCCCCCGCCGAAGGCTCCGGAAGCCCCGCCCGCACCAGCCTCGGCCGCGCGCGTTCCGGCCGAGCCGGTGGCTCCCGCACCGCCCGCAGAACCGGCCGATATGGAAGAACCCTCCGGTCCTGACGATGCCGATGTGGCCGATGTCGACGATGCCGCTGGCATGGATGAGGACCATGACGGCACGACCACCACCTCCTCCATCACGACCTACGGTCGCCTCGATCTGGGCAAGTCGCCCCGGGAGGCCTTCGTGCTGGTCGATGGTGATTCGACCTTCGCCAACGGCGGCATGGACGACGTGATGGTGGCCCGCAGGCAGCTCGGCAAGGGCCCGGCGCTGTGGTTCCGCCAGGGCGACAAGCGCTATGTGGTGCGCGACCCGATGTTGATCCAGTCGCTGCAGCGCGCCTATGCCGGTGCGGCGGACCTTGGTCGCCAGCAGAGCGAACTGGGCCGCCAGCAGAGTGCGCTGGGCCGCCAGCAGGGCGACCTGGGCAAGCAGATGGGTGAGATGGGGCGTCTGCAGGGTGAAGAGGCGCGCCGCCTGGCACTGGCCGCAGCGGAGGCCGCGCGCAGTGCGATGGCCGCGCATGACATCAACCGCGAAGCGGCGGCCGAAGCGGCGAAGGCGGCGCGGGGCGCGACCAACGACGCGGCGGTTGCACGTGAGGCCGCACGTGAGGCTGCCGCCGAGGCGCGTCGTGCGATGCAGGAAGTGGACAACGAAACCGCGCGTGCCAGCCGCACCCGCGCCATGCAGCGCCTGGCCAGCCAGCAGTCTGAACTGGCCAGCCGCCAGGCGACGCTGGGCAGCCAACAGGCCGCGTTGGGCGAGCGCCAGGCACGCGTGCATGCGCAGGCATCGCAGCAGGCGCAGCAGGTGATCGCGCGCGCACTGGCCAGTGGCAAGGCCGAGCGACTCTGATCGGTAGTGCCGGCCGCTGGCCGGCAATGGGGGGTGCCGGCCAGCGCCGGCACTACCCTGGGAACATCAACCGCAGCTGGCGCGCTCGATGCGGTTCTGCGCATCCACCTGCACGGTCACGCGGTCCTGGCGGAAGTCCATGGTCACCGCCATGCCTGGCTTGACCACCCGTGCATTGCGCGCACCGCTGTCAGCCACCAGTTTCTTGATCGTGGCTTCGTCGGCGGTCCTGCCGGTGAAGGCGTCCAGCGCCTCCGGTTTGCATTCGTGCGCGGCATCGGCCACGGGCGCTGGCGCGGGATCATGGGAGGTGCTGCTGCCGGCATGACTGCAGGCGGCCAAGGGCAGGATGGCGAGCAGGACCAGGGGATTGAGGCGCATCGTCGGGCTCCAGGCGTGGATGGTGGCGGCAGTGTCGCCGCTGCCACCGTCAGGCCGCGTCAAGGCCTATTGCCCGACCAGCGCCAGCGTCTCGCGCTCGCGCTGCTCCTCGTGCACCAATCGTTGCAGCAGCAGGGCCAGCGTCACCACATCCTGATGGTTGTGGTCGGCCACCCGGCGCAGGTTCACCGCGTCGCCGCCGCGCAGGAAGCGCAGCCATGCGCCCGGCGCTTCCGAGCCGGGCAGGTCGTCCTCGCGCACTACGCGCAGCAGCTGGCGCTCGATGGTGGACAGCCTGCAGTTCTCCCAGGTGCCGCGATAGCGGCGACGGGTGGGGTAGAGCAGGTCCACATGGTCCAGCGCGGTGATCGGATCGCGTTGGCGCGCCAGCCGGTAGCGCGCCTTCAGCAGCGGCGCATCGTAGCTGCGGCCGTTGTAGCTGCAGAACACGGTGGAGGGCTGCAGCCAGCTGGCGAAGGTGGCCAGCATCGCGTCCTCGGCGGCCATGGTCGACATCAACAATTGGCGGATGCGCAGGCCTTCGCCACGTTGCGGGCACACGTGCCAGTCGGCCGCGCCGATCATGAAGGCACGCGTGCCGGTGCCACCGGCCAGGCCGGTGGTCTCGGTATCGAAGAACAGCAGGTCGCGCGCAGCTACATGCTGGTCCTCGCGCTTGGCGAAGGCCAATGACAGCGGGGCGGTCGGGATTGGTTGCGGCTGCAGCGATTCGATCAGGAACAGGCCCGGCGCGATTTCCTCGCCGGGCAGCTGACGATCCTGCGCGCTGGCGCGTGCCGGCGCGGCTCCACCGCGCGAACGCAGGCCGAGCAGGCGATGCAGACCGCCCACTTCCGGCCGACGCAGCGCTGCGGGTGCCGGTGTGGAGACCGCAGCGCCGGTCGGCTTGTGGCGGATCTCCTGTTCGACCCAGGCGAACACCGACCGCTCGGCCGGTGGTTGCCGTGCATCGTTCGCGGCCACGGGTGCCGGTGGCGCAGGGGGCACGTCCGGCGCGGCCGGTGTGCTCGCCTTCGGGTCGCCGGCCTGCTGGCGCAGCAGGCGCAGCTTGTCCAGGCTCACGCTCACGGTGCCAGCAGCTCCATCGGGTCGCGCGTGGTCACCACCACGTCGGGCACGTGCTGGCAGGCGTCGGCATCGAACAGGTCGAGCACGCGCAGCGCCAGCGCACGCGGCGAAGTCTCATCGTCTTCCTGCGCGGCCAGCACCGGGCCCACGCAGGCCGGGCAGCCGGCCCTGCAGTCGCAGCGCTGCACCAGTTCGCGCGCGCGCTGCACCAGTTCGGCCTGGCGCTGCCACAGCGGTTCGCTGAGGCCGACGCCGCCGGGGAAGTTGTCGTACAGGTACACGGTGGGCACGAACTCCTGCAGCAGCTCCACCCCACCGGGATCGCCCTCGCTGCCGCGCAGCTGGCCGCGGCCGCGCTGGTCGGCGATCGCGAACCAGGAACCATCGCCGTTGCCCACCGACTTCTGCAGGTCGCGCGCATCGGCCATCACCGCCACGGTGGCGACGATGTGCAGTGCATAGGCGGCGCCGAGGAAGCCATCCAGCGCATCCTGCTTGCTGGCGAACGCGCGCAGCAGCAGCGCCTGCGGCAGCTGCCACCACACCGCAGTGGTGTGCAGATCCTGGTCGGGCAGGTTCACGGGCCCGTAGCCGATGTTCTCGTGGGTGTAATAGCGGATCTTCTTGTAGCCGGCCACGCGGCGCACCACGTGCACTTCGCCATGATGCGAATCGCCACGGCCGGCCACGCCGCCATCGAAACGGTCCAGCACCTTGAGCTTGGTGAAGTCGATGCTGTCGGTGTAGTAGTCCACGTGGGTGCGGGTGACGTAGGCCTTGCGGCCGTCCCAGTCCAGCGTCTCCACCTGGTACGGCGTGGACTGCACCATGTGGATGGCGCCCTCGTACAGGGTGAGCGCGGCGGCGGAATAATCGACCTCGGCGATGATCTGCTGGCGGCCATCGCTGCGGTCGACCACCACGAAGTTGCCGTCGGCCACCGCACGCAGGCTGACCGCGTTGGCCGGATAGCTGTCGGCGATCCATTCCCAGCGCTCGCCTTCGCGGTGGATCACTTCTGTCTCTGCCAGCGCTTCCAGGAACACCTCCGGATCGATCGGGCCGAAGCCATCGCCGACCCGGAACGGCAGCTCGAAGGCCGCGCAGCGGATATGGTCGAACAGGATCAGCGGCTGGTCCGGCGCGATGCGCGCGTGCTCGGGCGAGGCCTCGGCGAAGAAGTCCGGGTGGCGAACCACATACTGGTCCAGCGGCTGCGAGCTGGCCACCATCACTCCCAGTGCGGGTTGCTGGCGGCGGCCGGCGCGGCCGAAGCGCTGCCAGGTGGCGGCCACGCTGCCGGGGTAGCCGTTGAGGATGACCACGTCCAGGCTGCCGATATCCACGCCCAGTTCCAGTGCCGACGTGCTGACGATGCCGTCGATGTTGCCGGCACGCATCGCGCGCTCGGTCTCGCGCCGCTCGGTGGGCAGGTAGCCACCGCGGTAGGCGCGGATGCGCGGCGGTTTGCGCGGGTCGTGGTCGAAGATGTCCTTCAGGTACTTGGTCAGCACTTCCACCATCAAACGTGTCTGCGCGAACACCAGGGTCTTCAGCCCGGACTTGATCGCGATGCGCGCGATGCGGTTGCTCTGTGAGCGCGCCGAGGCGCGCAGGCCCAGGTCCGGATTGATCACCGGCGGGTTCCACAGCAGCACCTGTTTCGGCCCGCTGGGCGCACCGGATTCAGTGATGGCAGTCACCGGGGCCTCGATCAGCGCCTCGGCATGCGCCTGTGGGTTGCCGATGGTGGCCGAGCACAGGATGAACTGCGGTTGCACGCCGTAGAACGCGCAGATGCGCTTGAGCCGGCGCAGCACGTTGGTGACGTGGCTGCCGAACACGCCGCGGTAGGTGTGTACCTCGTCGATGACGACGTAGCGCAGGTTCTCGAAGAACTGCGCCCACTTGGTGTGATGCGGCAGGATGGCCTGGTGCAGCATGTCCGGGTTGGACACCACGATGTCGCCATGCAGGCGGATGGCCTGTCGTGCATCGCCGGGCGTGTCGCCATCGAAGGTGAAGGCCTTTACGCCCAGATCGCCGGCGCGGTTGAGTTCCAGCAGCTCGGCCACCTGGTCCTGGGCCAGTGCCTTGGTCGGGAACAGGTACAGCGCCTTGGCCTTGTCCTGCATTGCCGCGCTGACCACCGGCAGGGTGTAGCACAGCGACTTGCCGCTGGCGGTGGGGGTGACGATGGCCACGTGCTCGCCGCGCTGGCTGGCCTCCCAGGCTTCGGCTTGGTGGCTGTAGAGCTGTTCGATGCCACGCGCCTTCAGCGCAGCGGCCAGGGCAGGCGGAACTGAATCGGGAATGGGCGCATAGCGGCCTTCGCGGCCGGGAATGGCAAAGCTGCCGGTGATGCGGTCCTGGTAGCGGCGCTGCAGGCGCGCGCTGAGCAGGGCGCCGTCGCGGGCGGGCAGGCCGTCGCGCGTGGCGAGCTTCTGCTCGGCATCGGCGGTGCGCTTGGCGAGTTCGTAGGCCATGGAAGATGGAGCCGGGACGGATTGCGAGGGGTCACATGGCACCACACTCACGTCTCAGGATGTGAGACACCGCACACGGAGGGCGTGAACCGTTCAGTGCCCGCGTCCCGTAGCGTCGCCGCATCTCCCCTGGCTGAACAGCTGCCAGTGCAGCAACGAAATCTGAAGCCGGCATCCGTATCCTTGGGCGCTGGACGCAACCAACAGGTGGATGGCTGTGGCACGACGTGGAACGCAGGGAGCCCTCTTGGCCGGCATGCTGCTGGCCGGCATCGCGCAGGCGCAGCAGGCCGCGCCGGTGGCGGTGCCCGATCCGGCGCCCGTTCCCCCGGTGGATGCTTCGGCGGCAACCACCGCACCGATCTCCACCGCTCTGCCGCAGGACAACGTCACCACCCTCGGCGAAGTGCGTGCGCTCAAGCCGGAAGACGAGCCGCTGGATCTCTACCGCTTCAAGAACCCGGTGAAGTTCGGCGACAACCGCTTCAGCCGTGACTGGAGCGAACCGCCATCGCCGGAGCAGGTGAGCATGGGCGGCGGCTACATCATGATGGGCGTGGTCAAGGGTGTGATGGCGGCCGCCAAGGGCGTGAACAAGCTCACGGGTGGACCTTCGCAGATCCAGGCCGCCGTGGCGCGGCCGCCGCCGGAACTCAGTGCGGAACAGCAGCGGCGCGCGCTGCGGTTCTCCCAGGAGCAGAATGCTGGCGACGCGCCGCCGGTGAAGTAGCCCGGTATATCCTGCCGGCTTCCCCATCGGTGCCATCGCCATGTCCCTGCGTTCGTTCTGCCTGCTGGCCGCGTTGCTGCCAGCCTCCGCCTTCGCTTCCGGCATCGCCGATGACGGCGCCTGCCGCAATGGCGCGTTCCCGTCCGAACAGAGCCGGTTCGCACTGGCGCGGGTGGTCGATGCACCGCGCCTGTACCTGCTTGGCGACATGGACGGCTGCCCGGCCAAGGGCGAACCGGCCTGCCGACAGCGCAGCTATGTGGTCAACGGCGATACGGTGGTGACCGGGCGCGACCTGGGCGCTTATCGCTGCGCGTTCTTCCCGAACAGGGTGGGTGGCAGTGCCGGCTGGGTGGACCGCAGCAAGCTGCAGCCATTGCCGGTGGCCGTGCCGTCGCTGCAGGACTGGGCGGGCAACTGGAAGGACGGCGACAACGGCCTGCGCATCACCGTGCAGGGTGGGCAACTGCATGTGGAGGGGGACGCCTACTGGCCCTCCGCCAACCCCACGCCGGAGCAGCGTCCCTACGGACCGAACATGGGCCAGGTGGAAGCGCGCGCCGCGCCGCGCGGTGCCGACGTCGAGTTCGTCGAGGACACCTGCAAGGTACGCGTGCATTCGCTGGGCGAGGTGCTGATCGTGGCCGACAACAGCGAATGCGGTGGCATGAACGTGCGCTTCAATGGCGTGTACCGGCGCGCGGGCTCGCGTTGAAGAACGCCTGACGGAGGGGGTCAGAGCCCTTTCGCGGGCGAAAGGGATCCGACCCCGGGTCAGCGCCGCCGTTCCAGCCACCACAGCAGCGATGCGCACAACACGAACGCCAGCCACCACGGCCAGCGTGAGCCCGGCACGGGCTGCATCACCGACGCGTTCGCCGACGTGCTGGAGGCCAACGCCTGCGTGGTCGCATCGATCATCGCCTGCCGATGCAGTGCAGCGGCGTCCTTTGGGTCGAACACATAGCGCCAGACGATGCTGTCGCCATGCTGCAGGCGCTGCCAGCCTGCCTCACGGGGCCACCAGCCGGCGCAGCGCAGCGCCGACGTTGCACCATCGGCGATCAGCGCCACGCTGTCGCCACGCAGGTTGAAGGCCTGCAGCGGCGCCTGCACGCCGCACAGCGCCTGCCGTTCGCCTGCCCAGCTGATGGGCTGTGGTGACCACAGCGCATCACCGCTGCCCTGCGCGCGTGCCAGCGTGGCAACCACGTCGCTCCACAGTTCGCCGTGGCGGTCATCGCGGCCTGCCAGCACCCAGCGCCAGCTGTCGGTCAGCGGCAGCAGGCCGATGCGGCCCTTGCCGACCGCGCGCCAGCCGCCGACGGCCTGACCGCCCCGATCGTGCAGCAGCGCGTTGCTGCCCGGCGCCTGCAACGCCAGTGCTTCCAGCGAAGACAGCGCGGCACTGTGCGAGCTGCGGTCGGCCTCTTCGCCGTAGCCGGTCGGCAATGTGCCAGCGGCGAGCGGGCCACGGCGTGCGGCGAGGACCGCGCTTTCGCCATCGCCGGGAAGTTCGAGGGGGTGGCTGCTGCCATCACCCTGCACTGGCAGGCCCAGATCGCGAAGGCGTTGCCGCGCGCTGGCCGAAGGTGCGCCCGCACTGCGCACCAGCACGCCCAGTCCATCGCGCAGCGCCTGGCGCACGGCGGCCAGCTGGCCAGCACTCAATGCCGCCAGGCTGCGCTCGTCCAGCAGCAACAGATCGCTGCGCGTGAGCGATGCTGCATCGATCGACACCGCGCCATCGCCGATGCTGAGTCCGGCCCCGGTATCCGCCTGCACCTGCACACGGATGCCTGCATCGGCTGCCCAGCGCCGCAGGTACTTCAGCTCTGGACCCGGCGCGCCGGCGCGCACCAGCAGGCGCAGCGGTGCGGACGGCAGGGTCTGCTGCGGCACCGGTACGCTGTCCACCACATGGCCGTCGGCATCGAGCAGGCGCAGCTGGAACACGCTGCGGCCTTCGGCGCGGGCGACACCACTCAGCTGCACGCGGCCGTCGTCGGCAACCTCCGTGCGATCGACCACGCTGTCGGCCGGGTCGAGCAGTTCGGCCTTCGCCTTGGCCGCGCCACGCGCCTGCGCCAGCACGTCGAAGCGGGCACCGGGTGCGACATCGGCCGGCGGCTGCAGCGCGATCCAGCCGCGCGGCTCCGGTGCAGCCTGCCAACGCACATCCGGCGGCAGCACCGCGTCGCGGTCACGTGCGACCAGGCCCGCACCGACCAGCGTCAGCGTGGCGGCCGGATGCTGGCGCAGCGCGGTGGCCAGGTCGGGTACGCGCTGTGCGCCGGGCACATCGGCAGCTTCCGGCAACAGCAACAGCGGGCCTTCGCTGGCCGGGAGTGAGTCGGCCTTGCCCGCATCGACGCCAAGTACGACCAGCCCGCCTGCGGGCTGCTGGCGGGTGGGGGGCGCCAGGCAGAAATACAGCAGCGTGGCGACAACGATCTGCAGTGCGATCACGACCCACCGGCGGCCGGGGTGCGCAGTGTCCGCACGCAGCTGGCGCACGCTGGCGATGACCACGATCAGGGCGAGTGCCGGTGCAATCCACAGGTTCACAGCGGAGGCGTTCATGGCTGCGCCTCCAGCGCGTCGAGGTAGCGCTGGCCCATCGCATCGGCGGCACTGCGCCGCATCGTCTGTGGCAGAGGACGCTGCAGCGCCCGCCACAACTGTGCGCGCAGGCGCTGGCGGCAGTCGCCGCAGTCGGGCTCGATGCGCAGCTGCTCGATGGCCGCAGCCAGATCGAGTGCATCGGGCAGGTAGGCGGCGTTGCGCTGCTGCCAGGCCGCCAGCGCATCGAGATCCGGTGCGCCGTTGTCATCACCGAGGCGTTGCCAGGCTTCAACGATGGCCGGGTCCGGCGGGGTTCGCGCGGCCAACGGCAGTTCACGACTGGCCAGTCCGGCGCGATCACCGCCCAGCCGGCGGCTTTCATCGATGGGTGGCAGCTCCGGCCCGACCCGGGCCAGGTAGATGCGCTCGGCCTGCTGCACCTGCTTGATGAAGCCCAGCGCCTTGTAGGCAAATGGCAGCGCCTGCTCCGGGCGGCCCTGGCGCAGCTCGCCTTCGGCCGACCACATCTGATCCAGCGCGGCCTTCAACGTGGCGCGGGTCTGCGGATCGAGCAGGGTGGTCGCCTCGGCGTGGTCATGGGTGTGCCCGTATTCGGAAAGCACGTCGGTCTCGCTGCCGAACACCGGCGGGATATCTGCGTTGGCTGTACTGCCATGATCGTGGCCATGGTCGTCTTGCGCACCGGCCTGCGCGCCATGGTCGTGCTCGTGATCGTCGTCGTGGCCGTCTGCGGTCGGCGCATCGCTGGTGGGCAGGTCGCTGGTCGGCGGCGGCTTCGGCGCACCTTCGCTTTCCTCGCCCAGGAACTGGCCGTAGCGCAGGCGCAGGATGCGCTGGTCGACACCGATCGCATCGCTGCGCTTCACGAAGTCCTCGGCGGCCAGGCTGCGTCGCTGCCGGATCAGCGCTTCGGCATCGATGATGATCTGCCGCTGGCTGCGGAAATACGCAGGCAGGGTCTTCTTGATGCGGCCCTCGAGCTCTGCACCGAGCGCGACTTCGGCGCTGGGCAGGCGCAGGATCACGCTGCTGCTGCGCCCGGTCTGCGGCGTGGGTGCATGATTGTCGCGTACTTCCAGCTGGGCGATCACATCGTTGCCAGGCTGCGCGCCCAGCGCAGCCAGATCAGGGGTGTGGGCGAAACGCCGCGCGGTGGCTTCGCCGCTGCCGGCAAGCGTGACGCTGCGCTTTACGAAGGTGATGTTCTCACCGCTGCCCTGGGTAGTGGTGATCGACAGCGTTGCCTGCGCCGCGACACCGTAATCGTCGCTGGCCTCGAAGCGCAGTGCCCACTGCCGTTGCCCCGGCGTGCCCAGCACCAGGCTGGCCGTGGGCTCCAGTACGCGCACGCTGGGTGCACGGTCGGCCACCACATCCAGCCGATGCAGGCGGGTCTCTGCCAGCGCCGGTTCGCTCACCACGCGGTACAGCAGCGGCATACGTGCCACATCCTGCGCCTGCCACTGTCCTTCGCGCTCGCTCAGTGGCAAGCGGCGACCATCGTGGAACTGCAGCCACGCCTTGTCCGGGGCGCGGTCGAAGCGCAGGGACCAGGACAGCCGGCTGTCGGCGGCAACCTTCGCATCCAGCGCATTCTGGGTGAGCGTGGCCTGGCCGGTATAGGCCGGCGCGTCGATGCGCAGGCGGGTGGACTGCAGGCGCAGCGGGCCCGCAGCAGCAGCGCTGCCAGGCACCGGCGTGCGGACAGGCACGGAGCCGGGGCCGGAACGTGGCCAGCCGAATGCCAGCACAACAATGGCCAGGCCTGCGATCCAGCACAGCGCCAATGCCCCACGCGGCCAGCGTGGACGCAGCTCCGGCATCGCGCGTTCCAGCATGGCCAGCACATGCGTGCGCTGGCGCTGCTGCAGCGGATTGAGCGTGGCGGCATCGGCGAACAGCAGATCGGCACTGTCCTCGCTGGCACCGCTGCCATCGAGCTGGCGCTGCAGCCACTGCCGGTCCAGCTGGCGGACATGCGCAGTGGCGAAGGCCGCACACGCGAGCAGACTGACCGTGCCGACGACGCAGGCGGTATCGAAGCCTGCCAGACGCAGGGCCAGCACCGTGGCGGCCAGCGCCCATGGCAGGCCCAACAGCAGGGTGATGAGCGCACGGCGGCGGCGTGCGCGTTGCCAGGCGTGCTGCAGGGTGTTCATGCGGCCACCCTGCGCCGGGCGCTGCTGGCCATCCAGCGTTCCAGCGCGAACAGCAGCACGACGGCCAGCAACAGCCAAGGCGTGGGCTCACGCAGCGGTGGTGTTGCAGCAGGCAATGCGGCCCGCTGCGGTGCCTGGTCACGTGCATCGCCCAGGCGCGGGGCCGTAGGCGGCTGCAGCGCCAGCAGCAGGGCACGTGGCAGGCGCGGATCGCGCAGCGCAGGGTTGCTGGCGGCATTCCAGCCACCCGGCAGCGCCAGCAGATAGCCGTGGCCGATGCGTTGCTGCCACAGCAGCGGTGCGCCCTCGGCATCGCGCAGCAGGATGCGGGCGCTGGCAGCAGGCTTGCCGGCAGTCATGACACGACCGCCGCCGCGCAGCCACGCCTGCCAGTTCGCCGGCAGTGCATCGCTGCGGCTCCACACGCCGATCTCGCCGCGCTCCGGCAGGGCATCCGCCGGCAGCGGAGCAAGCGGTGCCTGCACGCCCCACGCGCGCTGCAGTGCGTTCAACCAGCGCTGGGCAGTGGCCGAAGCATCGCTGTGCACGCGCAGGCGCGGCGACGTCGCGGCACTCGGTTGCGCAGTGACCGGCATCGGCTGCGTGTGCCACTGCACGTCGCGCGACAGCTGCAGGCGGGCACCATCCAGGCCGGGCAGGGGATCGGGAACGTGCACGGTCAATGCGGTGCCGACGGGCAGCTGCGCGTCCAGTTCGCGCAGCAGGCTGGGTAGGGAGGCGGTGGCTGCAGGGGGTGCCTGATCAATGGCGGGGAAGCCGGGTGCCAGCCAGTGCCAGTTGCCATCCTCGGCCGTTCCATGCAGGGTCGTAGCATCCAGTCCCGGCGCTACCACGGTCCATGCAGCGGGAGGCGCCGTCGGGCCAGTCAACACAGGTCGTGCCAGCAGCAGGGCCAGTGCGGCCAGCAACAGCAGGCGCACCAGCAGCAACGGCCAGTCATCGAAGCGGATGCGCTGGCGTGGCCGTATCTGCGCGCGCAGCCAGCGCAGCGCGGCGAAATCCAGTGGCGTGTACGGATGGCGGCGGGCCAGGTGGATCAGCAGCGGCAGCAACCCTGCGGCGAGCGCGGCCAGGCCGAGCGGGAACAGCAGGGTCATGCATCGCCCCCACGGCCAAACAGCGCCTGCAGCGCCTGGTCCAGCGGCTGGTCCAGCCAGCCGGTGGCACTGGCAATCCCGTTGGCCTGCAGGCGCGCATGCAATGCGCTGCGTGCGTCGGCGAAGCGCTGCAGGTAGTCAGCGCGGATCGCCGCGCCATCGCCCAGCAGTTCCTCGCCGGTCTCCGGGTCGCGGAAGCGGTGGCCGACGTCGAATGGGAAGTCGCGCTCGTCGGCGGTGAGGATCTGCAGCAGTGCCACTTCGCGGCGCGCGCTGGCCAGTTGTTCCAGCAGCACGATGCCGGCGTCGTCGAAGCCATCACCGATTGCCAGCAGCAGGTCGCCCGGGCGCACGCGCTCCCACAGCGGCCGAAGGCGATCGGCCGCAGGCCAGGCGCCGCGCGCCTGCAGGGCGTGCAGTTGCAGATGCACGCGATCACGCTGGCGCGCGCCGTTCGCCGCGGGGACCAGCTGCAGGCCATCGCCATTGATTGCCAGCAGGCCGAAACGGTCACCCTGCTGCAAGGCCAGCTCAATCACGCACGCGGCCACGCCGCGCATATGGTCCAGACGCGAGTGCTGCGGTGCCGCGCGATCCGCCTGGCCGGCCGAGGCGGTGGCATCGAGCAGCAGCCAGACCGTGATCGGGCTTTCGCGTTCGGACTCGCGCACGAAGAAGCGGTCCGAGCGTGCATACAGCTTCCAGTCGATCTGGCGGAGTTCGTCACCCGGTTCGTAGGCACGGTACTGGGCGAATTCGAGGCCGGCACCGCGGCTGCGGCTGGCGTGCTGGCCGATGCCACTGGCACCGCTGGCCAGGCGCGGCCGCAACCGCAGCAGGCGCAGGCGCGCACGCAGTTCCGGCGGCAGGGTCAACGGCGTACCTGCGTTCACGCGTGGCTCAACCCGGGAAGGGCACGGCCTGCAGCAGCGCGGCGACCACGTCGTCGGCACGCTTCTGCTCGGCCTCGGCGGCGAACGACAGCAGCAGGCGATGGCGCATCACCGGCGCGGCCAGCGCCTGCACGTCCTCGCGGGTGGCGGCGAAACGGCCCTGCAGCAGTGCGCGTGCCTTCGCTGCCAGCACCAGCGACTGGCCGGCACGCGGGCCGGCGCCCCACTTCACCCATTGGTTGATCGCCGCCGGAGCACCGTCGCCGGGCCGGCTGGCGCGCACCAGGCGGGTGATCCAGGCGAGCACATCCGGGCTGACATGCACCTGGCGCACCGCGGCCTGCAGCGCGATCACCGCGTCGGCATCCATCACCTTCGGCACCGCGTCGGTGGCACCGCCGGTGGTCTGTTCCAGGATCTGCCGCTCCTCGTCTTCGCTGGGGTAATCCACCAGCACGTGCAGCAGGAAGCGGTCCAGCTGCGCTTCCGGCAGCGGGTAGGTTCCGGCCTGCTCGATCGGGTTCTGCGTGGCCAGCACGAAGAACGGCGCGGGCAGCGCGTAGGTGGTACCAGCGTAGCTGACCGTGCGTTCCTGCATCGCTTCCAGCAGTGCGGCCTGGGTCTTGGGTGGGGTGCGGTTGAGTTCGTCAGCCAGCAGCAGGTGGGTGAAGATCGGGCCCTGCTGGAAGCGGAAGTGGCGATGGCCGGTGCCGTGGTCTTCCTCCAGCAGCTCGGTACCGAGGATGTCGCTGGGCATCAGGTCGGGGGTGAACTGCACGCGCCGGAACTGCAGCTCCAGTGCTTGGCCGAGCGAGCGCACCAGCAGGGTCTTGCCGAGCCCGGGCGCGCCTTCCAGCAGGCAGTGGCCACCGGCCAGCAGGCCGATCAGCAGCTGCTCGACCACGGTGTTCTGGCCCACCACGGCGCGTGCGAGCGCGGCGCGCAGCTCATCCAGGCGCGGCAGCAGGGAATCGAGGTCGGGGGAGGTCATGGGCGTGCAGGTCCTATCAGTTGTTCAACGCGTACATCACGATGTTGACGCCGAAGCGGGTGTTGTCTTCGGCCAGGAAGCGCTTGTTGCGCCAGTCGTAGTCCCACTCGCAGCCGTAGTCCTTGTTGCTGTACAGCAGGCCCAGGCGGCCGTCGACCTCGATGCCCTTCAGGTAGTCGTGCACCAGGTCGTCGCCCCAGCCGTTGAGTTCGAAGCTGGTGGCAGGCGGGCCATCCGGGAAGCGGAAGAAACTGCGGTACAGCGGGTGGCTGTTGGGCAGCTTCTGCAATGCCCTGGGCCCGAACAGGCGACCCATCTGCGCCTCGAACGAGGTAGCGAACAGGCCGTCGATATCGTGGTTGCAGTCGTCGACGAAGACGAAGCCGCCATTGCGCACGTAGCGCACGAAGTTCTGCCGCTCGGCGGCGTTGAACTCCACCAGCGTGTGCCCGGCCAGGTAGCAGAACGGCGCTTCCAGCATGCGTGGGTCGGCCAGCGCCACCACGTGTTCCTGCGGGTCGACGCGCAGCGAGGTGTAGTCGATCAGCGAGGTGATCAGGTTGGACGGCATGCGCGCGTCCACGTCCCAGTCACCGGAGTCGTACTGAAGGCGGGTGAACCAGAAGTCGTAGCGCGAACTGCGCGGGCCTGCCTGTGCCCAGGCTGGCAGCGCCGCCGCCGAAGCGGCAGCGGCCAACCAGCGCAGGCAGGCCCGGCGATCCATCAGACCGCGTCGGACAGCGAAGTGAAGGTGAAATCGCGCAGCTTCATCGGCGGGATCATCATCACGTAGCTGGATTCATCACCGGCCACGCGCACCGGCTTGCCCAGCTCTTCGATGTTGTTGAGCATGATCACCGGCGATTCGTTGAAGCGGAAGTTCTTCACCGGATGCTTGATCTGGCCGTTCTCGATGTAGAAGGTGCCGTCGCGGGTCAGGCCGGTCAGCAGCACGGTCTGCGGATCGACCATGCGGATGTACCAGGTGCGGGTGACCAGGATGCCCTTCTGGGTGCCGCGAACCAGTTCGGCGGTGCTCTTGTCGCCACCGCTCATCAGCAGGTTGCCCGGCGACGCCTTGGCGGTCTTGCCCTGCTTCTGCGCCCAGAAGCGCGAGTAGTCCAGGTTGGCGATCCTGCCGTTCTCGATGATGGCCATGCGCTCGCGGGGCAGGCCCTCGTTGTCCCAGGGCAGCACCGGTGCGTCCGGATGCCAGGGGTCGGCGATCATGGTCACGCGCGGGTCGTAGACCTGCTCGCCCAGCTTGTTGCCGCCGCCCTTCTTGGACAGGAAGCTGCGGCCTTCATCGGCCGAGCGTGCGCTGAAGAAATTCATCATGAAGCTGATCAGGCCGGCCGCCGCAGCCGGCTCCAGGATCACCGTGTACTTGCCCGGCTCCAGCGCTTTGGCTTCGGCCGATTCGGTGGCCTTGCGCATGGCGATGCGGATGTCCTGGTCCGCCTTGAAGTCAGCCGCATCCTTCAGGTTGCGGCCGACCCAGCCCGAACCACGGCCATCCTCGGTGCGCACGGTGCAGGTGTAATTGAAGTTGGTGGTGCGCTGGTAGGCGAAGTTGCCGTTGCTGTTGGCGGTGGCCTGGAAGCCCTGGCCGTCTTCGAGGAAGCCGGCGGCGATCAGGCCATGGCCACGGCACGGCGCGATTGAATCTGCGGCAACCTTGGCACGGAAAGCCGGATCGATCGCGGCAGTGGATTCGCTGAAGGTGGGGCTGGCGCGGTAGGTCTGCTTGCCGATGGCCGGCATGAACTCCGGGTTTTCCGGGGCCAGGCGGGCCAGGTCTTCGGCACGGCGCACCACGCGTTCCAGCGCGGCATCGTCGAACTCGTTGATCGAGGCCGTGCCGACGCGCTTGCCGAAGGCAACGGTGACCGCCAGTTCGGTGTTGTCGACGATGCCGCTGGTGGAGACATTGTTCAGTGCGAAACGGATGTTGCCGTCGATCGCGCCGGCCAGCACGGCGGTGCATTCGTCGGCCTTGGACAGGGCGATGACCTTGTCGAGGATGGCCTTGGCCTGGGCTTCGGTGAAGATACTCATGGTGTAAGGGCTCCTGACCGATCAGCCGAGGCTGCGTGCGGTGTTGATGACGTTGATGCCGTTGAAGCGCGCGGTGGACGAACCGTGCGAGACCGCCGAGACCTGGCCCGGCTGGCCCTTGCCGTCGAAGAACGAACCGCCCAGGCGGTAGTCACGCTCGTCGGCCACGGCGGTGCAGGCGTTCCAGAACTCCGGCGTGCGGATCTGGTAGGCCACGTCTTCCAGCATGCGGGTGATCTGGCCGTTCTTGATCTCGTAGAACAGCTGGCCGCCGAACTGCGCGTTGTAGCGCTGCTGGTCGATCGAGAACGAACCATCACCGATGATGTAGATGCCGTTCTCCACGTCCTTGATCAGGTCCGGCACGCTCAATGGCTTCTTGCCCGGTGCCATCGACACGTTGGCCATGCGCTGGAACTGCACGCTGGACCACGAGTCGGCATAGCAGCAGCCGTCGGACTCGGTCTTGCCGAGGATGTGGGCCTGGTCGCGGATGGTCTGGTAGTCCACCAGCTTGCCGTTGCTGATCAGGTCCCAGCGCTTGCACTTCACGCCTTCATCGTCGTACGCCACCGCGCCGAGGCTGCCCGGCTGGGTCTTGTCGGCGAAGATGTTGACCAGTTCGCTGCCGTACTGGAAATGCTGTTCGCGCTTGTCCAGGGTGGCGAAGCTGGTGCCGGCGTAGTTGGCCTCGTAGCCAAGCACGCGGTCCAGCTCCAGCGGATGGCCGATCGACTCGTGGATGGTCAGCCAGGTGTGCGACGGGTCGAGCACCAGGTCGTACTTGCCCGGCTTCACCGACGGTGCCTTCAGCTTTTCCTGCGCCTGCCTGGCAGCGGCGATGGCGTCTTCCTTCATGTCGTAGGAAGAACTGTAGTTGACCACGCCATTGGGGCCGACCACCTTGCCCGCGGCGGCGCCATCCAGGTACTCGTATCCCAGGCCCATCGGCGAGGACAGGCCCGAACGGGTGCGGAACTTGCCGCTGGACTTGTCGATGGCGGTGACCGTCATCGGCGCCCAGATACGGTGCACGTCCTGGTCGATGTAGGAGCCGTCGGTGGAGGCGAAGTACTTCTGCTCGTTGACCAGGAACAGCATCGAGTTGACGAAGCTGGCACCGGCGCCCATTGCGGCGGCGTTGACGTCCAGCAGCAGGCCGACCTTGTCCTTGATCGGCACCTCCATCGCATTCTTGCGGATCGGCGTGCGCCAGCTCACCTCACCGACGCCCGGCGCCTTGGCCAGCTGCACCGGCGCGGTCTGCACGCCGGCATTGGCCTTGGCGATCGCCGCCGCCTGCTGCGCGGCCTTGGCCACATCGGCCGTACCCAGCGCATTGGTGGCGGCAAAGCCCCAGGCGCCGTTGACGATCACGCGGATGCCCACGCCGGTGGACTCGGTGTTCACCACGTTCTGCACCTTGTCCTCGCGGGTGATCACGAACTGGCGCAGGTAGCGGCCGATGCGCACGTCGCAGTAGGTGGCGCCGGCCTGGCGGGCGGCGGCCAGCGCCGCATCGGCCAGGCGCTTCTTCAGCCCCAGGTCCAGCGAGCTCTGCAGCTGTTCGGCGGCGATCACCTTGCCGAAGAAGGAGGGCACGATCAGCCCGCCCGCGGTAAGCCCGGTCAGGGCCAGGAAGTCACGTCTTTGCAAGGCTGCTCTCCATGTCGAAGGATGGGTGGCTCAAGCGCCGAGACTGCGCGCGGTGTTGATGATGTTGATGCCGTTGAAGCGGGTGGTGGACGAACCGTGCGAGACCGCCGAGACCTGGCCGGGCTGGCCCTTGCCGTCGAAGAACGAACCGCCCAGGCGGAAGTCGCGTTCATCGCAGATGGCGGTGCAGGCATTCCAGAATTCCGGCGTTCGGATCTGGTAGGCCGCATCCTCGACCATGCCGGCGATCTTTCCGTCCTTGATCTGGTAGTACAGCTGGCCGCCGAACTGCGCGTTGTAGCGCTGCTGGTCGATCGAATACGAACCGCGGCCGTGGATCCAGATGCCGTTCTCCACGTCCTTGATCATGTCCTCGACGCTGAGCGGCTGCTTGCCCGGTGCCAGTGAGACATTGGCCATGCGCTGGAACTGCACGCTGGACCAGGAATCGGCATAGCTGCAGCCATGCGATGCATCGCGGCCGAGGATATGGGCCTCGTCGCGGGTGGCCTGGTAGTCAACCAGGATGCCGTCGCGCACCAGGTCCCAACGCTGCGTCTTCACCCCTTCATCGTCGTAGCCGACGGCGCCGAGGCTGCCCGGCTGGGTCTTGTCGGCGAAGAAGGTGACGATGTCGCTGCCCCAGCGGAAACCCGCATCGCGCTTGTCCAGGGTGGCGAAGCTGGTGCCGGCGTAGTTGGCTTCGTAGCCGAGCACGCGGTCCAGCTCCAGCGGGTGGCCGACGTTCTCGTGGATGGTCAGGAACAGGTTGGACGGGTCCAGCACCAGGTCGTACTTGCCGGGCTTTACCGACGGCGCCTTCAGCTTCTCGCGCGCGTGGCGGGCGGCCGCGATGGCGTCCTCGACCGGGTCGTAGGAATCGCGGTAGGCGGTGATGCCGCCGGGCAGCTGCACCTTGCCACTCGCATCGCCATCGAGGAACTCGTAGCCCATGCCCATCGGCGAGGACAGGCCAGCGCGGGTGCGGAACTTGCCGCTGGCCTTGTCGATGGCGGTGGCGGTGAACGGCAGCCAGATGCGGTGGATGTCCTGGTCGATGAACGAGCCGTCGCTGGAGGCGAAGTACTTCTGTTCGTTGACCAGGAACAGGGTGGAATTGATGTAGTCGGCACCCGCATTCAGCGCGGCGGCGTTGAGCGCCAGAAGCAGTTCGACCTTGTCCTGGATCGGCACCGCCATTGCGTTCCTGCGGACGGGCGTCTGCCAGCGCACCTCACCGACCGAGGGTGTCGGCGCCAGCTGCACTGGCCGGGTCTGGATGCTGGCGTTGGCACGGGCGATCGCCGCCGCCTGCTCGACTGCGGCGCGTACGGCGGCCTCGGTCTGCTGATGGGTCGCGGCGAAGCCCCAGGCGCCGTTGACGATCACGCGCACGCCCACGCCGGACGACTCGCGGTTGGTCACATTGCCGACCTGGTGTTCGCGGGTGATGACCGACTGGTTGAGATAGCGGCCGATGCGGACATCGCAGTAGCTGGCCTTGGCGGTGCGTGCGGCGGCCAGCGCCACGTCCGCCAGGCGCCTGCGCTGGGCGGTATCGACCGGGGCGAGCAGCTGCTCGACGGCGATGGCACGGGAATGCGGCAGCAGCAGGCCCGCCAGGCCCAGACCGGAAAAAGCCAGGAACTCACGTCGTTGCACAGCGTTTCTCTCTCTCGCTTGCGTGCGGTTGGCAATGGGCCGGACCGATCACGTCAACTCCTCGACTTTCGCCAGCGCGGGGCGTGGGGACAAGTGACTGCAGTCATGGTTGGGAGGGTTTCGGCAGGGCTGCGCCCTGCACCTGCTCAGAGCCGGAGCAACAGCCACAGCAACAGCGGGCTTGCTGAGGGATGGCGGGGCGATGTGGGTGGGCAGGACACGCCGTAAACCCGTCCCTGGGGGCTCGATGGCGCCATCCATGGCGCCAACGGTCCTGCCCACCCACACCGCCCCACCTCTGACAGCTGGCCGGTGGCTGTTGGTGGGTGCCGACCGTTGGTCGGCACATCTGTCAGATATCGAATGAAATTCGGGGTCAGATCCGTTTTCCTGCGGAAAACGGATCTGACCCCAAGAGTGTTTCCGACAGATCGCGGCCAACTGTCGAAGGCGGGGTGGGTCCGGTTGAGGGGGCGTGAGCCGCATGGATGCGGCGACCGAGCTTACATGGACGTACTTGCAGCGTCCCCCTCAATCGAACCCACCCCGCCATCCCACGGAAAGCCCGCTTTTGAATTTGACGTGGCTGTTGCCGTTGCTGTGGCTTGAAGCAGGTGCAGGGCTGCAAGCCCTGCCGAGCAACACCCCCTCGTGCACAATGGGGTCGACCCCGCCTGGACCCCGTCCTGATGTCGAGCAAGCCGTATTCAGAAGCCTGCGAGCGCAACCGCGAACCTATCGCCACCGCACTCGACCCGTGGATGGGCGACCGCCATCGGGTGCTGGAGATCGGCAGTGGCACCGGCCAGCATGCGGCCTTCTTCGCCGAGCGCTGGCCGTGGCTGCGTTGGCAGCCCAGCGATCACCCGGACCATCTGCCCGGCATCGAGGCCTGGCGCGCCGAGGCGGCGCTGCTGAACCTGCTGCCGCCGGCGGCGCTGCAGGTGGAACTGCCACCGGCGCCCGGGCTCAGCCTGCCACAGGGCAGCACGTTCGATGCGGCGTTCACTGCCAATACCCTGCACATCATGGGCTGGGAGCACGTGCAGGCGTTGTTTGCCGCGCTGCCGCCGCTGCTGCGCCACGGTGCGCTGCTGGCGGTCTACGGCCCGTTCAACTACGGCGGCCGCTACACCAGCGACAGCAACGCGCAGTTCGATGCGTGGCTGAAGGCACGTGACCCGCGCAGCGGCATACGCGATGTGGAAGCCGTGCAGGCGCTGGCCGAGGACAACGGCTTCACCCGCCTGCGCGACGTGGCGATGCCGGCCAACAACCGCCTGCTGCTGTGGCGGTTGGGGTGATCAGGCCTCGGGGGCCATGCTGGAAAGGCGTGCTGCCGCAGCACGAAGTCCGTCGAAAATCGGTTCGGACACGGTTGAGGGGAAATCATCCGGGAGCTGACGGGTGACCTGCTGGATGGCGGGTTCGACGGCCGCGATCAATGTCTTGATCCATGGTTCTGCACCATCGGCAACGCCGCAGGCGCGCGCGGTTTCATTCCAGTGCCGCCGTCGCACAAGGTGCAGTTTCCGGTGGCGGTTCTTGCCATGTACGGCCATGGCGAGCTGTGCGTTTCGTGGATCGAGTTGATTGGGTCCCCTGCCGAGGATGGGATATACCGACAGCACGTCGTAGACGGGCGTCAGGCGGAAGCGTCCACCGGCTTCCAGGTGAACACTGAAATTCTTGGCATGGCCGTCGGTTGCGGCCAGCATCCAGAAAAGAATCTGCGTCTTGAAGAAGATCGCGCGATCCTCGGGGTGTTCGGACTGTCGAAGCAGATCCATGATCGGAACGATACCGGGGCCGCCATCGGATTCATACTTTCTGGCAGCCGGCAGACCAAAGACCTGACACATGTCTTCCTGTGGCAGTCGCAGCCACCACCGGCGGTCGGCAGACAGGCGACGGTCAAACCGCTCGACAATGAGAGCACGTTGGTCGTTGAAGCGGCCCATCTGCGTCTCGGCCACGGGGATATCAAAGGCGGAAAGCAGATGCATGCACAGCCATTCATTCTCCACGGACTGATGCATGTCTGCCCGCATGTTGCCAACAATGCCAAGCGGCAGCTTGAAGATGTGAGTGGATGGTGTGTTGCCGGTAGGAATGCACCATTTGCCAGCATGCAGCAGAAGACCGGTCTTTTCCTGCGCACCGGCGATGGAAATGCGGAATGCATCATCACGGCTGGGTGCGCCAGGCAGGTTCCCTGTCGTCACCTGACGCAGGATCGTAGCGACACCTGCTTCGTCCAACACCTCGCACGTGATCTGCTGGATGTCTTCGGGTGGATGCGCTGGCGGCAACAGCTGCACTGCGCCGACACAATCCCGTCCAATGGCTTCAAGAAGATCGAACGTATCGCTGCCGCGCGTGGCGAACCGGTCGCGGATCCGGTTGCGTATGGCGACGTTATCGGGAAGAAGGTTATCGAAGTAGTCGTTGACGACGTTGCCCCGATGGCTCTCGCCATCTGGGAGCAGGGGTAGAGAGAGCGACAACGGTCGGGACTGGGGCGAGCTGATCCACTGGCTGACATACGACAACCGGGATGACCCGTTCCGGACATCATCCCAAAGTGCGACTTCCACACCATTCATCCAGACCTGCAGCGTACCCATGGCTCACCACTCCAATGACGACGTGTTCTCCTGGGGACTTCGTTGCTGGAGGCTGACCTCCAGACCCAGCACCGCCCAGATCCGCATCAGGCGTTCAAAACTTGCCGATGCAGGGTCGCGTTCCAGCGCGCCCACTGCCTGGCGGCTGATCCCGAGTCGCTCCGCCAGCTGAGCCTGGCTCAGGCCCGCCTGGCGCCGGAAAGCACGCATCAGGGGCGCAAGTTGTTGGGCTGTCCTCACTGTGTGCAGCGGCCTGTCCATACCGGCAGTCCTCAAGGAAAGATGACCGTACGCCAACGCGTACGCAAAGGATAGGTTGCTTTACGACAAGCAACCTATCGCTTTCTCGCTGAGGAGGCAACCTATCGATTGCTATATCGCTATGCAACCTATAGGTTGCCTTTCCATGACGCAGCGCCGCGTCAAGCCACCTGCACGATGTGCAGTGCCTTCGGGTTCCGCCACTGCGCCAGCAGCGTGGCTTCCCGCGCCTTGGCCTGCGCGAAGTGGGCTTCCTTGACGTGGCCGAAGCCGCGGATGTGCTCGGGGATGCTGGCAATCTCCACCGCCAGCGCCAGGCGGTCGTCATCCAGGCCATCCAGCAGCAGCTGCACGGTGGCTTCGTAATCGGCGATCAGCTGGCGCTCCATGCGCCGCTCTTCAGTACGGCCGAATACATCCAGGCGGCCGCCACGCAGGAACTTCAGCTTGGCCAGCAGGCCGAAGGCCTTGAACATCCACGGGCCGTATTCCTTCTTCAGCAGGCGGCCCTGCTCATCCTTCTTTGCGAACAGCGGCGGCGCCAGGTGGAAGCGCAGCTGGTAGTCACCCTCGAACTGCTGCTGCAGGCGGCGCTGGAAGTCACCGCTGGTGTACAGGCGGGCTACTTCGTACTCGTCCTTGTAGGCCATCAGCTTGAACAGGTAGCGGGCGACGGTCTCGGTCAGCGCAGTGGAACCGCCGATGCGCTCGGCTTCGGCGGCGCGCACGCGCTCGACCAAGCTGCGGTAGCGGTTGGCATAGGCAGCGTCCTGGTAATCGACCAGGAAGGCGACGCGACGCTCGATCATTTCGTCCAGCGAACGCGACAGGCGTGCGTCGTCCAGCGGCAGGAATGCCACGTCGCCACCGTGCGAGGGCAGGCCACGCAGCTCGCGTTCGTCGCCGGTGTTGCGCGGTGCCGCGGTCGCACCCCATTCATTGCCTTCCCACTCGCCCGGCGGCAGCGGGTGCAGCGGGCCGGGGGTGGACTCGGTATCGGTGTGGCGGTTGCGCACCAGGCCGGCGGCCTGCTGCACGGCCTGCGGGTCGACCACCGCCAGGCGGCCCCAGGCGAAGGCCTGCTGGTTCATCGCCACGGCGGCGCCATTGAGTTCGATGGCGCGCATCAGCGACTCGAACGACAGCGGCACCAGGCCCTGCTGCCAGGCGTAGCCGAGGATGAACAGGTTGGCGGCGATGGCATCGCCCAGCAGCGCGGTGGCCAGCTGGGTGGCATCGAGCAGCAGCGGCTCCTGGCCGCCCAGGGCTACGCGCACACCGGCGATGATGTCGGCGGCGGGGAACTGCATGTCCGGACGGGTGGTGAACGTGCCCGGCATCGCTTCGTAGGTGTTCAGCACCACCTGCGAACGGCCGGCGCGCACCTTCGAAAGCGCCCAGTAGTCGTTGACCACCACCATGTCGCAGCCCAGCACCAGGTCGGCTTCACCGGCGGCGATGCGCACGGCGTGGATGTCATCCGGGCGGCGTGCGATGCGGATATGCGTGGTCACCGCACCACCCTTCTGCGCCAGGCCGGTCTGGTCGAGCACGGTCGCGCCCTTGCCTTCCAGGTGGCCGGCCATGCCCAGCAGTGCACCGATGGTCACCACGCCGGTACCGCCGACGCCGGTGATCAGGATGTTCCAGGGTTGTTCCAGCGTGCCGCGGATGGCTGGTGCCGGCAGATTGTCCAGCAGCGTGGAGGCATCGCGCTTGCTGCCCTTGCGCGGCTGGCCACCGTGTACGGTGACGAAGCTCGGGCAGAAGCCGTTCACGCACGAATAGTCCTTGTTGCAGTTGGACTGGTCGATCTCGCGCTTGCGCCCGAACTCGGTTTCCTTCGGCAGCACCGACACGCAGAAACTCTTCTTGCCGCAGTCGCCGCAACCTTCGCAGACCAGCGAATTGATCAGCACCCGCTTCTGCGGATCTTCCAGCTTGCCGCGCTTGCGGCGGCGACGCTTCTCGGTGGCGCAGGTCTGTTCGTAGATCAGGATCGAGACACCCTTCACTTCGCGCAGGCGCTTCTGCACCTCCTCCAGTTCGCTGCGGTCGTGGAACTCCACGTCGCTGGGGAAGTGCTCGCGCTGGCCGGTCCACTTGCCGATGTTGTCCGACAGCACCACGATGGTGTGGATGCCTTCGGCGCGCATCTGCCGTGCGATGTCGGGCACGCTCAGCGGGCCGTCCACCGGCTGGCCGCCGGTCATCGCCACCGCGTCGTTGTAGAGGATCTTGTAGGTGATGTTGACGCCGGCCGCGACCGCCTGGCGGATCGCCAGCGAGCCGCTGTGGAAATAGGTGCCGTCGCCCAGGTTCTGGAACACGTGCGGGGTATCGGTGAACGGCGCCTGCCCGGCCCAGGTCACGCCTTCGCCGCCCATGTGGGTGAAGGTGTCGGTGCTGCGGTCCATCCAGGTCACCATGTAATGGCAACCGATGCCGGCCAGTGCCCGCGAGCCTTCCGGCACCTGGGTGGAGGTGTTGTGCGGGCAGCCCGAGCAGTAGTGCGGCACGCGCGGGAAGCTGGCGCGCGGCAACGCAAGCTCGGCTTCCTTCTGCTGCATCCACTGCAGGCGTTGTTCAATGGATTCGTTGTTGAAGAACTTCTGGATGCGGCGGCCGATCACGCCGGCGATGGTGGCCGGGGTCAGTTCGCCGGTGGACGGCAGGATCCATTCGCCACTCTCGTCGTACTTGCCGACGATGGACGGGCGCTGGCCCCAGCTGGCCGGCCAGTTGAAGAACTGTTCCTTCATCTGGCGCTCGATGAAGGCACGCTTCTCCTCCACCACGATGATGTCTTCCAGCCCCTGCGCGAAGCGCGCGATGCCCTGCGGTTCCAGCGGCCAGGTCATGCCGACCTTGTACACGCGGATGCCGATGTCGGCGCACGCGGCTTCGTCCAGGCCCAGGTACTCCAGCGCCTGCAGCACGTCCAGGTAGCTCTTGCCGGTGGTGACGATGCCCAGCCGCGCGCGCGGCGCATCCATCACCACCTTGTCGATGCCGTTGGCGCGGGCAAAGGCCTGCGCGGCCTTCACCGCATAGCGGTGCAGGCGCATTTCCTGGTCCAGCGGCGGGTCCGGCCAGCGGATGTTGAGGCCACCCGACGGCATCTCGAAGTCTTCCGGCAGCACGATGCGGCGCGCCATCGGATCGACCTGCACCGACGCCGACGATTCCACCGTCTCGGCGATCGTCTTGAAGCCGACCCAGCGGCCGGTATAGCGGCTCATCGCCCAGCCCAGCAGGCCCATGTCGAGGATGTCCTGCACGCCGGCCGGGTTCAGCACCGGCATCATCGCGCTGACGAACTCGTCCTCGCTGCCATGCGGCAGGGTCGAACTGCGGCAGGCATGGTCATCGGCGGCCAGTGCCAGCACGCCACCATGGCGCGAGGTGCCGGCCGCATTGGCATGCTTGAACACGTCACCGCAGCGGTCCACGCCCGGTCCCTTGCCGTACCACATGCCGAACACGCCCTGCACGTTGGCGCCGGGGAACAGGTTGGTCTGCTGGGTGCCCCATACCATGGTGGCGCCCAGGTCCTCGTTCAGGCCGGGGGTGAACTTCACCTTGGCCGCTTCCAGATGCTTGCGCGCGCGCCACAGTTCCAGGTCGAAGCCACCCAGCGGGCTGCCACGGTAGCCACTGACGAAGCCGGCGCTGTCGATGCCTTCGGCGGCATCGCGCAGGCGCTGCATCAGCGGCAGCCGCACCAGCGCCTGCACGCCACTCAGGTAGATCCGCCCCTCGTTGCGGGTGTACTTGTGGTCGAGCGTGTAATCACGGTCGAGCAGGTCGGCGGAGGAGGGCGAAGTGAGTTGCGCGGTACTGGTCATGGCTGGCCCGGTAGGATCGGCTGGCACCGGCCGCGTGCGGGCACGCGGCGGGAAAGGCGCGAATTGTAGCAGCGGGGCCGTGGTGGGCCCGGCACTCGCGCCCGCGCCGCTGGTGGGGTTAGGATCGGGGCGAGAGAGGGAGGCTGCGGTTGTGCAGCCTGGGGAGAAGGGATGTCAGTTCCAGGAAAGATCCTGGCCAGCGTGCTGCTGGCCTCGGGAGCGGCCACGGCGTGGGCCGCGCCGGCCATGCCGGCACCACAGGAGTTCTACTTCGACAGCGACCTGGCGGCGGCACCGATGGTGGCGATGCAGGGCGAAGGCGATGAGCTGGTCACCCAGCTGGTGAGGCTGCGCGAGCGCGGCCGACGCGCGGTGGAAGCCACCGTGCAGCTGGCTTCGGTGGCCAGCACCCAGGGCCGTGCCGAGCTGGCCGACCAGCTGTATGGCGAGGCCCTGAAGGAGGCGCCGGCACAGAGCAGTGCGGGCCGCAGCGTGCGTTGGAACTATGGCTGGGACCTGCTGCGCCAGGGCAAGCCGGAGGCGGCGCTGGAGCAATGGTTGTCGTCGGCCAGCAATGCGCGCAGCAAGCCCAGCTGGGTGCCACCCACGTACGCGCTGGCCCTATGGCGGATGGGGCAGAAGCAGGAGGCCGTGCAGTGGTATGCCGCGGCGGTGCGCACCGAGCCGTCGCAATGGAGCACCAGTGCCAACTACGCGCAGCTGCTGCCGCAGTGGCGCGAGGATGAGCGCGCGTCGTTGGCCGAAGTGCAGCAGGCCTGGGCGGCGGCCCCGCCTGCGTGGCCCTGAGGGAGGGGTTCGGCCGGGTTCACGGCGTCCCCCGCGAATCCACCCCGCCCGGCCAAGCGCGGCTTTTGATGTTCACAGCCAACCAGCCGCCACGAGGGGCTGCGCCGTTCGCTGGAAACCCCTCAATCGTCCGCGGAAACCGTCCGTCCCGACGCCCATGCCCGCAGTGCCTCGACCTGCTCGGCCATCAGTACCGACAGCGGCCGCGTCGCACGGATCTCGTTCATCAGCAGCTCGGTATCCAGTGGCCGCCCTTCGGCGTGCGCCGCATACAGCCCGGCCACGATCGCCTGCTCGATCTCCGCGCCGGAGAACCCGTTGGCGGCAGCCGCCAGCGCGGGTAGTGCGAAGTCGTCGGCATTGAGCTGGCGCCGACCCAGGTGCAGCCGCAGCAGTTCCACGCGCACCTCCGGCGAAGGCAGGTCAACGAAGAAGATCTCGTCGAAGCGGCCCTTGCGCAGCAGCTCGGCAGGCAGCTCGTGCACCTGGTTGGCAGTGGCCACGATGAACACCGGTGCCTTGCGCTCGGCCATCCAGGTCAGCAGATGGCCCAGCACGCGGCGTGACACGCCACCGTCCTCGCCACCGCTGGCCAGGCCCTTCTCGATTTCATCCATCCACAGCACGCAGGGCGCCAGCTGCTCGGCCGAGGCCAAGGCCTGGCGCAGGTTGGCCTCGGTCTCGCCGTGGTACTTGTTGTACAGCGCGCCCACGTCCAGGCGCAGCAGCGGTACGCCGAAACCGGCGGCGGTGGCCTTGGCCAGCATCGACTTGCCGCAACCCTGCACGCCCAGCAGCAGCATGCCGCGCGGTGGGTCCAGACCTGCCGGTGCCGAGCCAGCGATGAACGCCACACGCCGCTGGTTGATCCAGCGCTTGAGCCGGTTGGCACCGGCCACGTCGCCGAACCGCGCGCTGTCATGCTCGAAGAACAGGTGGCCGCTGCGGTTGAGCAGCTCGAACTTCAGCCGTGCCAGCTGCGGCAGGTCGTCGTCGCGCAGCGCGCCGTCGGCGTAGATCAGCTGCCGGGCGATGCGCCGGGCATCGACCAGGCTCAGGCCCTGCAGGTTCTTCAGGATCTTCTTCACCGCCTCGCTGTCGACTTCGACGCGGCGGCCGCCGTGTTCGCGGGCGTAGGCGTCGGCCTCCTCGCGCAGCATCTTCAGCAGGGCGTTGGCATCGGGCAGGCGCGGGTTGAAGCGCACCGCCAGTGCTTCCAGCTCGGCCGGCAGTTCTACTTTGGCGCCGATCAGCACCAGCACATGCGGTTCGCTGTGGCGGCGCTGGATCAGGTCGCGCAGGGCGCGCTGGTGGCTGGCATAGCCCAGGTAGGGGTGGAAATCGAGCAGCAGGTAGACCCCGCGCTGGTCCGCCTGGCGGATCATCTGCAGGGCCGCGCTGGCATCGGGTGGCCCGACCGGAGGGTCTTCGCTGTCCAGGTCGATGCGGCGCAGGCCCTCGGTGATCGACCACCGGTGCAGCGCCCGCCAGACGTGCATCAGCGTCTGCCGGAACAGGTCGACGATGCGACCCTCGTCCTGGGTCTCGATCACGATCAGGGGGGTGTTGGCGCGGATCAGTGCGCTCAGGTCCTGCAGCTCGCTCATGCCGGTTCGATCCTTCGGGGGCGCCACGATAGCAAAGGCGATGGCCGCAGGTTCAGCGCGGTGCTACCTCCCGTCACCACCGCCGGTGTACGCTCGGGGCACGTACCCGGAAGCGAGGCTGGCATGAAGACGATCCTGGTGGCCGGTTCCAAGGGCGGGGTGGGCAAGACCACCGTCGCCACCCACCTGGCCGCGTACGCGGCATTGCAGGGCAGGGCCACGGTGATCGCCGACGCCGACCCTCAGGGCTCCAGCACCCGCTGGGCGCAACGGCGGGCCGGGCTGGAAAGCGCGGTGCTCCCCATTGATGTGTATCGGAAGAAGCAGTGGGCGCAGAAGCTGCCCGATGGCACCGAAACCGTCATCATCGATGCACCGGCGGGTGCGTTGGCCGACGATATCCCCCATTTCCTTGACGCTGCCGACGCGGTGGTGGTGCCGGTGCTGCCCTCGGCGCTCGACATCGAAGCCATCGTCGGCTTCCTCAACAGCCTGGCCCAGAACCCGCGGGTGCACAGCCGCAAGCTGCCGGTGGGGCTGGTCCTCAACCGCACCAAGCCCTGGACCCAGACCTCGCAGCAGGCGTTGCAGATGCTGGCCGAATGGCCGTACCCGGTGGTCGCGCAGCTGCGTGACAGCCAGAGCTACGTGGTCATGACCGGCCTCGGCCGCAGCCTGTTCGACTACCGCTCGGCCCAGGTGCGGGAGCATCAGGCCGACTGGGAGCCGCTGCTGTCCTGGCTCAAGCTTTGATGCCTGCGTCACTCTTCCTGCTGCATCCTCTTCTTCATGGAAACCCGCGATGCGTGAACTGATCCTGCTGCGCCATGCCCATGCCGAACCGGCTACCCCCGGCCAGGCCGACCTCGACCGGCCGTTGTCGCCGGTGGGGCTCGCCGAAGCCGAAGCCGCCGGCAAGTGGCTGAAGGAGAACAACCTGCTGCCGGACTGCGTGCTGTGCTCACCGGCGCGGCGTACCCGCGAAACCCTGGAAGCCGTGCTCGGCACCATCGGTTACGTGGAAAAGCGCCTGGAAGACCGCATCTACGAAGCCACCCCCGGCACCCTGGCGGCATTGGTGGACGACCGCCGTGATCTCGACCGGGTGCTGATCGTCGGCCACAACCCGGGCCTGGAGCGGCTGGTGGCGTTGATGACCGAGGGCACCAGCAGCGACTACCGCGGCATGCCGCCGGCCGGCATCGCCGTGCTCGGCTTCCCGCGCGAGGCCTCGATCGAGCCAGGCGTGGCCAGCCTGAACGCATTCTGGTGGCCGTGATCCGATGAGCCTGGCGCGGCGCAGCCGCTATCTGCTGCCCGCGCTGCTGGCACTCGGCCCGGCCTGGGCGGCCGTGCCCACGCCGACCACCCTGCCACCGGTGGTCGCCGAAGCGCACCGGGTAATGCGCCTGGATACCCAGCGTTCGCAGATCGGCTTCGAGGTGCGCACCCGTTTCGGGCAGCGAATCGAAGGCCTGTTCCCGCACTTCGAAGGGCGCATCGAGATCCTCTCCGACGGCCGCCACCAGGTGCACCTGAAGATGTTCACGCGCTCGGTCGAGATCCCCGGCAAGGCGCGCTATACCGGGTGGATGCGCGGCGAGGAGTTCTTCGATGCCGGCCGCCATCCGGTGGTCGAGTTCGACTCGCTGCCGTACTGGCCGGAAACCGTGGAGAGCGGTGGCGACATCAACGGCCGGCTGACCCTGCGCGGGATCAGCCACCCCGAGACACTGAAGGTCGAGAAGGCGGAGTGCGCCCGACCCGGCTATGATTGCGACGTCGTCAGCCGCGGTACCGTGCAGCGAGGCCGGTATGGCATGGACAGCTGGCAGCTTGCCTTGAGTGACCGAGTGACTTTCGTATTGCGTGCGCGCCTGAGCGAGGCGCCGAAACCGTGAACTTCCTGCTGCGTGTACTGGCGCTGGCAACCGTGTTGCTGGGCAGCGGTTGTGCATCGCTGTCGAATGCCGAGCGCGACCGCGCCGAGGCGATCGCCGTGCAGGCACGTTCGACCGTGGTCGACTGCCAGCGTGCAGACCGCTGTGCACAGGATTCGCCGCTGCGGGCGCTGGCCGGCCGGGCGTTCACCGAATCCACCCCGGAACGACCGCGCCACTACGCCACCCTGCTCGATGAGGGCGAGGGCGCCCTGGTCGCACGCCTGAACCTGCTGCGCAGCGCCACCCGCAGCATCGACCTGCAGACCTACATCTTCGACAAGGACGACAGCGCCCGTCTGGTCATCGACGAACTGCTGGCCGCATCGCGGCGCGGGGTGAAGGTGCGGCTGCTGATCGACCAGCTCTCGGCGATCTCCGACCTGCAGATCCTCGGCGCCCTGTCCGGCGCCCACCAGAACTTCCAGCTGCGGGTCTACAACCCGACCTTCGGCAAGGCCCGGCTGAACTACTTCGACTATGCCGGCAGCGTGCTGTGCTGCTTCCGCCGGTTCAACCAGCGCATGCACAACAAGCTGCTGGTGATCGACGATGCGATCGGCGTGGTCGGTGGCCGCAACTACCAGGACGACTATTACGACTGGGACCGCGAGTACAACTTCCGCGACCGCGATGTACTGATCGCCGGCCCGGAAGCACGTGCGATGGCGGCCAACTTCGACGCGTTCTGGCGCGCACACCGCAGCGTGCCGGCCGAGCGCCTCAACGACGTGGGCCGTACGTTGCTGCGCGAGGGCGTGCCAACGCTGCCGCCGGCCAGCTTCCGCCGCCCGGAACGGGTACAGCGGGTCAGTGCCGAAGCCAACGACACCGAGTTCGTCACCCGTTCCTTCGTCGATACCGCGCTACCGGTGGCTTCGGTGCGCTACGTGGCCGACCTGCCACGCAAGCATCGCCGCGAGAAGGCCGATGCACCGCTGGCCGGCCAGCATGTGACCGAGCCCCAGCTGGATGCGCTGATCGCCAGTGCGCAGAAGGAAGTGATCCTGCAGACGCCGTACCTGGTGCTGTCCAAGCCGGCGCAGAAGCTGTTCCGTGAACTGCGCAAGCGCCCGCAGCCACCGCGCGTGGTGGTGTCCAGCAACAGCCTGGCGGCGACCGACAACCCGATCGTGTATGCGTTGTCGTACAAGTACAAGCGGCGCAACATGCGCGAACTGGGCTTCAACATCTTCGAATACAAGCCGTTCCCGCTGGACGCGCCGGTTGACTACCGCAACCTGCTGCCCGACCCGATCGCTGCGCCCGGGGGGGGAGACGAGGGCGGTCGCAATCCGCTGATCGGTGGCAGTGCTGCCGGCAGCAACGCACGCGGTGGCAGCAGCAGTGGTTCGGATGCCGGCAGCAGGCAGGGCCCGTTGAATCGCCACAGCGATGGTGCCTACGACAACGCACGCGCACGCCGTCGCGCCGCCGGCAGCGAGGTGGAAACGCGCCTGCTGCGCACCGAGACGCGGCCGTCGTTCCTGGGCAGCAAGGCGGTCAACAAGCCGTTGCCGGTCACCCGCAAGGGCGCGCGCATGGGCCTGCACGCCAAGTCGCTGGTGGTCGACCGCCGCATCGGCGTGGTCGGCACCCACAACTTCGATCCGCGCAGCGAGAACTACAACACCGAAGGCGCGGTGATCATCGACGACCCGGTTTTTGCCGAGGAACTGGCGCAGAGCATCCTGCGTGACACCCACCCACAGAACTCCTGGACGGTGGCGCCACGGGCCAAGCCACCGGTGCTGTCGGGGCTGAACTACAGCGTCGGCAAGGCCTCCGAAGCGCTGCCCATCCTTGATTTCTGGCCCTGGCGCTACGCCACCGACTACGAGTTCAAGCCCGGCCCGGAGTGCCCGCAGCCGCTGCCGCGGCAGGATCCTGATTTCCATCGCTGCTACGTCGCCGTCGGCGACTTCCCCGAAGTCAACGTCGGCCCGAAGTGGCTGCTGGTGCGCATGCTGACCGCATTCGGCGCCGGTCTCGTTCCCATCCTCTGAAGGTACCCGCATGGCCCAGGTGTTCCGCGAAGCCGTTTCCATCGAGCAGCTCAACGCGCTCAGCCGCAACACGGCGATTGAATCCCTGGGCATCGTCTTCAGTGCCGCCGGCGAGGACTGGCTGCAGGCCACCATGCCGGTGGATGAGCGCACCCGCCAGCCCTACGGCATCCTGCACGGCGGTGCCTCCGTGGTGCTGGCCGAGACCCTGGGCAGCAGCGCCGGCAACCTGTGCGTGGATACCGGCAAGCAGGTCTGCGTGGGCCTGGAGATCAATGCCAACCACGTGCGTGCCGTGCGCTCGGGCACGGTCACCGGCACCGCCCGCGCGCTGCACGTCGGCCGCAGCACCCAGCTGTGGGAGATCCGCATCGAGGACGAGCAGGGCCGCCTGGTATGCATCTCGCGGCTGACCCTGGCGGTGGTGGCTGCCGGTCACGGCTGAGCCCCCCTGGGGCTCGTTGACGGCAGCGGAACCCAGCGTTCCCCGCCGATTGCCCCGGTCGATGGCGGTTATGGCCTAAATCGGCTGGCAGCGATGACGGCCCTCCGGTATCGTGCGCGGATGACTTCCCCCACTCCGGCCCCCCGTGGCGGCGTGGCGCGTGTGTGCCGTTACCTGTACCGCGTACCGCTGCTGTTGGTCCACATCATCGTGTTCCTGCCGCTCATCCTGATCGGCATGCTTCCGCCGTGGGGCGAACTGCGCGTGGGCGAGGCGACCTTCGGCGCCAAGGTGGTCAACTGGTGGCAGGGCGGGCTGATGTGGATCTTCGGCTTCCGCCTGGTGCAGGTCGGCGCGCCGCTGCCCGGTGCCGTGCTGTTCGTGGCCAACCATGTCAGCTGGGTGGATATCTGCATCCTGCACAGCCAGCGCATGATGGGCTTCGTCGCCAAGCGCGAGATCGCCAGCTGGCCGCTGGTGGGTTGGCTGGCCGCGCGTGGCCAGACCATCTTCCACCAGCGTGGCAACACCGAATCGCTCGGTGGCGTGATGCAGGTGATGGCCGACCGCCTGCGCGAGGGCAAGGCCGTGGGCGTGTTCCCGGAAGGGCGGACCCGCGGCGGTCACGAAGTGGGCCCGTTCCACGCCCGCATCTTCCAGGCCGCGGTCGAGACCGGCGTGCCGGTGCAGCCGGTGGCCCTGGTGTACGGGGCGAAGGGCGACGCGCAGACCATCGTCGCGTTCGGTCCGAACGAGAGCTTCTTTGCCAATTTCCTGCGCCTGCTCGGCGAGCCGGTGCGACGTGCGGAAGTGCACTTCCTGGCGCCGATCGGTGCACAGGACCTGGAAGGCCGTCGGCGCATCGCGGAAACCTCGCGCGCGCGCATCGTGGCGGCCATGAGCGCCGGGTGAGGCTGCGGTGGCCCTGATCCCGCCACCTGTCCTGGACGCCGGTACGCCGACGCTGCATGCGGCTGACTATCAGCCGCCGCGCTGGCTGCGCAATCCGCACCTGCAGTCGATGCTCAGCTCCAGCCGCATGCGCCTGCAGCGCGGCCTGCTGCTGCTGGCGGCCACCGGTGCGGTCAGCGAAGAGCTGATCCTCGATGGTGGTGATGGCGTGCGCCTGCAGGGCTGGCACAGCCATGTCGAAGGCCGCGAGCCCAAGGGCATCGCGCTGCTGCTGCATGGCTGGGAAGGCAGTGCCGAATCCAGCTACATGCGCATGGCCGCCGCGCGCATGATCGAGCAGGGCTTCGACGTGGTGCGGCTGAACTTCCGCGACCACGGCAACACCCATCACCTGAACCCCGGCATCTTCCACTCCAATCTCATCGATGAAGTGGTGCACGCCGCGGGCGATATCGCCCAGCGCTGGCCGCAGCTGCCGCTGGTGGCCGCCGGTTATTCGCTGGGTGGCAACTTCGTGCTGCGCCTGGCCCTGCGCGCGCCGGCGGCCGGCGTGCCGCTGCTGCGCGTCGCGTCGGTGTGCCCGGTGCTGGACCCGGCGCTGACGATGGAGAGCATCGAGAACGGCCCGGCGATGTACGACTGGTACTTCCGCCGCAAGTGGGCCGGCTCGCTGCGCCGCAAGCGCGATCTGTTCCCCGAGCTGAGCGACTGCGACGACCGCGTGCTGAAGCTGGACATCCGCGCGCTGACCGCCTGGCTGGTCGAGCGCCACACCAGCTTCGGTTCGCTGCAGGCCTATTTCGACGGCTACTCGATCGCCGGCGACCGCCTGTCGACCCTGCAGGTACCGGCCGACATCCTGATGGCGCAGGATGACCCGGTGATTCCGTACGCGACCTTCAGCAACTGGCAGCTGCCGGGCCAGGCGCGCCTGGAAACCGCCTGCTGGGGCGGCCACTGCGGGTTCATCGAAAACTGGCGCGGCGACGGCTTCTCCGAGCGCTGGGTCGCCCAGCGCCTGCAGCGGGTCCTGCAGGCCTGAACCGGCGACAGCGCGCAGCCCGCTACAATGCGGCTTTGCACTTGAACCGGACTGCCATGCAAGACCAGATCATCCAAGCGTTGCGCCAGAACCAGGCCGACCAGGCCGTGCAGCTGGCCCAGGCGTGGACCCGTGACGAACCCGGCCAGGCCAACGCCCACCGCTGGCTGGCGCTTGCGCTGCAGCAGCAGGGCAACGCCGAGGAGGCGATGGAGGCCCTGCAGCAGGCGCTGCGGCTGGCCCCGGACGACGCCCAGCTGCACCTGCAACATGCCGGCCTGCTGCTGGCACTGCGCCAGTTCGAGGGTGCCGACGAAGCACTGGTGCGCACCACCGGCCTCGATCCGAACTCGTTCTCCGCCTATCTGATGCAGGCGCACCTGGCGATCGGCCGCAATGACTTCGACGAAGCGCAGCGCATCTCCACCCTGGCCGCGCGCGTGGAGCCGGATCATCCGGAACTGCTGACCATCGACGGCATGGTTGCACTGCGCCGCGGTGACGCCGACCGTGCACTGGCGCTGCTGTCGGCTGCCAGCAAGGCACTGCCGGACGATACCCGCGTGCTGTACGCACTGGGCTTTGCCTACCTGGGCAAGGACATGCTGGCGTTTGCAGAGCAGTCGTTCCGCCGCGTGCTGGAACTCAATCCGTCGCTGTCCTCGCTGCATGGGCTGGTGGTGCAGCTGGCACTGCGCCAGGGCAACGTACCTGCCGCCGCCGAAGCCATGCAGGTGGCCCTGCAGCAGCCGGAGATGGACGTACCGTCGATGCGCCGCCTGGCGGGTGAACTGTCGCTGCGCAATGGCCAGCCGCTGCAGGCCCTGGACTACCTGCTGCCGCTGCTGGAGACGCAGCCGGAAGACCGCCAGGTGCTGCAGCTGCTGCTGATGTCATGGCAGCGCCTGGGGCGCGAGGATGAAGCGCGTGCACGCCTGGATGCGGTACTGGATACCGATGACCAGCTGCACGATGTGTGGCTGGCACGGCTGGCCATCGAGCAGGTGGGCAGCGAAAGCGCCGTGACCGCGGTCGAGCGCTGGATGGCGGCGATGCCCGCGCATCTGCCGGCCCTGGAGGCGCGCCTGCGCCTGCATGACATGGCCGGCGAACATGCTCAGGCCGAAGCGATCGCCGAACGCATCGTCAGCCTGGAACCGGGCCGCGTCAGCGGCGAGACCCGGCTGGTCGAAGGCCTGCTGCAGCGCGATCCCGCCGCCGCCGTGGCCCGCGTGCAGGCGCTGATCGAGCTGGCGCCGGAAGAGCATCGCGCCGACCTGCGGACGTGGATGGGCGAGATCCAGGACCGCGCCGGGCAGCCGCAGGACGCCCTGCGCACCTGGCTGTCGCTGCAGGCTGACCAGGCGCCGCAGCGCTTGCCACTGCCGCCACAGGCCAAGTCCCCGCCGAGCTGGCCGGACAAGGGCAGCATCGACGGCGATGCCAGCTCCGCGCCGATCTTCCTCTGGGGCCCGCCGGGTTCGGGCGTTGAGCGGGTGGCGACCGGCCTGGCTGCTGCCAGCCCGGTGCTGCGCAGCGACCGCTACACCAACACGCCGCCCGATGATGCGTTCCAGAACTACAACACATTGCAGGACTTGGCCTCAGGCGTGCTGACGCCGGAGCGGCTGGTGCAGCGCTGGCGTGAACAGCTGCCGGCACGTGGCCTGCAGAGCGACACCGTGATCGACTGGCTGCTGTGGTGGGACAACGCCCTGCTGTGGGCGCTGCGCCCGCAGCTGCCGCAGGGCCGCCTGGTGCTGGTGCTGCGCGACCCGCGCGACATGCTGCTGGACTGGGTGGCCTACGGTGCCGCCGCGCCGCTGGCGATGACGTCGCTGGCCGAAGCCAGTGAATGGCTGACCCGCGCGCTGACCCAGATCGCCACGCTGCATGAGGACGACCTGTACCCGCACGTGCTGCTGCGCATCGACCAGATCGGCAACGATCCGCAGGCGATGGCCGAACTGCTGGGCCGCCTGTTCGAGCGGCCGATGCCGCCGGCGGCACAGCTGGGAGCCCCGCGCCTGCCGGCCGGCCACTGGCGCAACTACCGCGACGTGATGAGCGCCGCCTTCGCCCAGCTCACCCCGGTTGCGGTGCGCCTGGGTTACCCGGAAGAGTGAGGAGAGTCCGATGCAGTTGACCAGCCACAGCCTGACCAACGGCGCACCGATCGATCGTGAGTTCGCCGCGGGCGACGCCAACGGTTTCGCCCCGGACCGCAACCCGCACCTGGCCTGGAGCGGGGCGCCGGCCGGCACCCGTTCGTTCCTGCTGGTATGCGTGGACCCGGACGTACCGACCGTGCCGGAGACGGTTGGCCGCAGCGACATGAGCGTGCCGCGCGACCAGCCGCGCTGCGATTTCGTGCACTGGGTGATGGCCGATATCCCGGCCACGGTGCAGGAGATCGCCGCTGGCAGCTGCAGCGACGGCTTCGTGGTGAAGGGCAAGCCCGCACCCGCCGGCCCGGCCGGCAGCCGCCAGGGCCTGAACGACTTCACCGGCTGGTTCGCGGGCAACCCGGACATGGCCGGTGATTACCTGGGCTATGACGGCCCGTATCCGCCGTTCAACGACGAGCGCATGCACCGCTATTTCTTCCGGGTATTCGCGCTGGACGTGGCGTCGCTGGACCTGCCGCAGCGCTTCACCGCCGCCGACGCGTACCGCGCCATGCACGGCCACGTGCTGGCCGAAGCCGCACTGCACGGCACCTACACGTTGAACCCGGCGCTGGGCTGAGCAGCACACAGGGTAGAGCCGGCCGCGGGCCGGCTGCTGCAGGCAACGGCGGCAACACAGGGAAGATGCCGGCCAGCGGCCGGCCCTACCTTCCATCCGCTTGCAGCGCCGCCGGTTCGAACACTGCGGTGTCGCCTCTCGCGTTGCGCAGCACCAGCGCGCCGCGGTCGTCAAGCGCAAGCGTCGGTGCCGAGCCTTCGCCGTGCATCAGCTTTCCGGCGAGCTTCTGCTGCGTGGGCAGTCTCTGATCGACGCATAGCGCTGTGGTCTGCACGCTGTTGCGCAGGATCAGCAGGTTGCCCTGCAGCCGGTACTCGTTGCTGACGTGGTTGCACAGGTTCGACTCGCTCATGAAACCGGACTGGAAGCGCAGTGTGTAGGGCGCGCGACCGCGGACGAACAACGCGTCGATGCGCTTTCCTTGCGCGTTGGTGGCACGCACCAGTTGCCACAGGTGCGCTTCAAGCTGATCGGTGCTGGGCGTGCTGGGCGTGCTGGCAGCGGCCACATTCGCGGACATGGCCAGCAGCGCAGCAATGATGAGGACGGGGACGTGCTTCATGCCGATCTCCCGATGCATCCGCGTAGTGCCGGCCGCTGGCCGGCAGCATCCGTGTGTTGGCAGTGCCGCGCAGGGCAGTCGGCCAGCGGCCGGCCCTACCGACCATGAAGAAGGGCGGCCTCTCGGCCGCCCTTCCATCGTTTTATTTCTTCTCGATGGCCGACTCGACCACCATGTCCAGCACGTACGCCTGCGACGGCGCATCGGCCGGCGGGTTCTTCACCTCGTAGCGCTTCACGCGCACCACGTTGCGCACGCCGTCTTCGTGGGTGTAACCCTCGATGTTGCCGTAGAAGTTCTCGAACTTGCCCGGCTCGCCCTGCTTCAGGCCCTTGTCGTCGAACTTCACTTCGCGCACCTGCAGGCACTGGTAGTCCGGGATCAGCGGGTGCGAGCACTTCTCGGTCTTCGCAGCCACTTCCAGGAACACGGTTTCGCCGGCGCCGCCGTAGCGGGTTTCAGCGGTCGGTTCCGGGTTGAACACCAGCACGTCGCCCTTGGCGGTGGTCAGGGTCAGCTTGCCATCGGCATCCTGCTCGGCCTTCAGCTCGCCCTGCAGGCGGCTCGACACAGCCTCGTCCAGCGCCATCAGCGCCTTGTCGTTGCAGGCCATCATGGTCGAGGCCATCGCACTGACCGTCAGCTTGCCGTCGGCCAGGGTGTAGCCGCCACCCATGTGGTTGCAGGCGTTGCTGACCGACAGGCGGCCATCAGCGAAGTCCAGGGTGACCGGCTTGTCCTCGCGGGCGAACAGCGCGTCGATGCGCTTGCCGTCGGCGCCGGTGGCCTGCTGCAGCAGCCAGTGCTGGCTCTGCAGGCGCTGCGCATCCAGGTGCGCCAGCGTCTGCTGGTCTGCTGCCTTGGCCGCGGCCGGGGCCACGTCGTCGCCGCCGGTGCCGGCCGGTGCCGGGGTCTGGCTGCAGGCGGCCATCAGGGCCAGCGGGAGGAGCAGGGTGAGCTTGCGGTTCATGGTGATTCTCCTTGGGGAACCGTGGGGGAAACGGGGTAGGGCCGGCAACGGGGTTGCCATGCCCCGGTGCTGTTCAGCTGCCGGAAGGCAGCCACAGCAGCAGTGCCGCGCCCAGCGCGATGCGGTAGATGGCGAAGGCGGTGAACCTGTGCGACTTGATGTAGCCCATCAGCCACTTCACTACGACGAAGCCGGTGACGGCCGCGGCAAGGAAGGCCACGCCCACGTCGGTCCAGTTCTCGCTGCCCAGCTGCCCAGCCTTGGCCATTTCCAGGAAGGTGTAGGCGCTGGCGGCGAACATGGTGGGAATGCCGACCAGGAACACGAACTCGGCGGCGGCCGCGCGGCGGCTCAGGCCCAGCAGCATGGCCAGGAAGATGGCCGAGGCCGAGCGCGAGGTGCCGGGGAACACGCCGGCCACGACCTGCGCCAGGCCGACGCCGATCGCCACCGTCCAGGTCACCTGGTCGCGGTCGGGCAGGCGCGCGGTGTAGGCCTCCACCAGCAGCATCCAGACGCCACCGATGATCAGCGCCCAGGCCACCGGGCTGACCGTTTCCGGCAGCGACCAGCCGGCCTTGCGTACCACCAGGCCGACCACCGCGGTGACCAGGAACGCCGCGCCCAGCTTGAACACGTACTCGCGGTTCCCGCGCTGGTTGAAGCCGGTGGCCAGCTGCAGCAGGCGCTGGCGGAACACCAGTACCACGGCCACGATGGCGCCGGCCTGGATGACGATGTTGAAGAAGTCCGAACGGGCACCCAGCCAGTGCTGGGCGATGAGCAGGTGGCCGGTGCTGGAGATCGGCAGGAACTCGGTCAAGCCTTCGAGGATGCCCAGCAGCAGGGCGGAGAGCAGGTCGGACATGGACGGTGCGTGCACGCGCGGCGGAAGGAAGAAGGGCGAGAGGATAGACGATCCGCGCTGCACCAAACGGGTGCGTCTGGTGGTTGGTGCACTCGTTTGGTGCGCCGCGTTCTGCACCCGCACGGGGCGGCCTTCATGAAATCAATGACTTGCGGCATCTGAAAAGTTGGCACGGTCGTTGCTCTACCTCAGCAGGCATTCATCCCCATCCGAGGTCGTACCGATGTCCGTGGAAAACGTTGAGAAGCTGATCAAGGACAACCAGATCGAATTCGTCGATCTGCGCTTTGTCGACATGCGTGGTGTCGAGCAGCACGTGACCTTCCCGGTCAGCATCGTCGAACCGTCGCTGTTCGAAGAAGGCAAGATGTTCGATGGCAGCTCGATCGCCGGCTGGAAGGGCATCAACGAGTCGGACATGGTGCTGCTGCCGGATACCGCCAGCGCCTACGTCGACCCGTTCTACGCCGATCCGACCATCGTGATCAGCTGCGACATCCTCGACCCGGCCACCATGCAGCCGTATGGCCGTTGCCCGCGCGGCATCGCCAAGCGCGCCGAGGCCTACCTGAAGTCCTCCGGCATTGCCGAAACCGCGTTCTTCGGCCCGGAGCCGGAATTCTTCATCTTCGACTCTGTCCGTTTCGCCAATGAAATGGGCAACACTTTCTTCAAGGTCGATTCCGAAGAAGCCGCCTGGAACAGCGGCGCCAAGTACGACGGCGCCAACAGCGGTTACCGTCCGGGCGTGAAGGGCGGCTATTTCCCGGTTCCGCCGACCGACACCCTGCACGACCTGCGCGCCGAGATGTGCAAGACCCTGGAACAGGTCGGCATCGAAGTGGAAGTGCAGCACCACGAAGTGGCCACCGCCGGCCAGTGCGAGATCGGCACCAAGTTCAGCACCCTGGTGCAGAAGGCCGACGAACTGCTGCGCATGAAGTACGTGATCAAGAACGTCGCGCACCGCAACGGCAAGACCGTCACCTTCATGCCCAAGCCGATCGTCGGCGACAACGGCAGCGGCATGCACGTGCACCAGTCGCTGTCCAAGGGCGGCACCAACCTGTTCTCCGGTGACGGCTACGGCGGCCTGAGCCAGCTGGCGCTGTGGTACATCGGCGGCATCTTCAAGCACGCCAAGGCCATCAATGCCTTCGCCAACTCGGGCACCAACAGCTACAAGCGCCTGGTGCCGGGCTTCGAAGCGCCGGTGATGCTGGCCTATTCGGCCCGCAACCGTTCGGCCTCGTGCCGCATTCCGTGGGTCTCCAACCCGAAGGCGCGCCGTATCGAAATGCGCTTCCCGGACCCGATCCAGTCCGGCTACCTCACCTTCACTGCGCTGATGATGGCCGGCCTGGACGGCATCAAGAACCAGATCGACCCGGGCGCACCGAGCGACAAGGACCTGTACGACCTGCCGCCGGAAGAAGAGAAGCTGATCCCGCAGGTCTGCTCCTCGCTGGACCAGGCGCTGGAAGCGCTGGACAAGGACCGCGAGTTCCTGAAGGCCGGTGGCGTGATGAGCGATGACTTCATCGACGGCTACATCGCGCTGAAGATGCAGGAAGTGACCAAGTTCCGCGCGGCCACCCACCCGCTGGAGTACCAGCTGTACTACGCCAGCTGACCGGATGCGATGGCGGTGGGCTTCCCCCTCCCACCCGCCGCCATCGCTTCCGTTTTCGCGGCTGGGGAGCCGCGGTCAGATCGGGGTCGGATCCCGTTCGTTTACGAATGGGCTCTGACCCCTGATCCAGGGGCAAGAGAGAGACCGGATACGCGACCAGGGCCGCCCTCCCTCCCGCGTCGGTCGTGCAAGGAGAGAGGCACGGCCGTCCCGGCCCTGTACGTGTCCGGTGCAACAGCCACGGTCATCATCCTGATGACCCGTGGTTGCCTGATGCCAACGCGCACTGGCGCGCTGGCCCCATCCACCCTCGGGACATGCGCATGAAACTGATCTCCGCCATCATCCGACCGTTCAAGCTCGACGAGGTCCGCGAGGCCCTGTCCGATGCAGGCGTGTCGGGCATCACCGTGACCGAAGTGAAAGGCTTCGGCCGCCAGAAGGGCCACACCGAGCTGTATCGCGGCGCCGAGTACGTCGTCGACTTCCTGCCCAAGATCAAGATCGAAACCGTGGTCACCGACGAGCGTGCCGATGCGGTGATCGAAGCGATCCAATCGTCGGCAGGCACCGGCAAGATCGGTGACGGCAAGATCTTCGTCACCGCCGTCGAACAGGTCATCCGTATCCGCACCGGCGAAATCGGTGCCGACGCGCTGTAACCCCCTTCCGGAGACTCCCCCATGAAGATGCGCCTTCTCACCGGGTGGCAAGCCCGGTTCCATATCGTGTGCCTGTTGATGCTGCTCAGCGCGCTGGCCGCGGGTGCCTGGCCGGGCAATGCCCACGCCCAGGCGCAGGTGTCGCCGCTGCCAAGCGAAAGCGTGGCCGTTGAACCGCTGCAGGACCCTGCAGCTGCAGCCGCTGCACCGGCCGTGGCCGAAGCGGCCGCCGCCTATGATCATGGCGACGTGGCCTGGATGCTCACCTCCACCCTGCTGGTGCTGTTGATGGTGGTGCCGGGCCTGGCCCTGTTCTACGGCGGGCTGGTGCGCTCGAAGAACGTGCTGTCGGTGCTCAGCCAGATCCTGGTGGTGTTCTCGCTGGTGCTGCTGCTGTGGGTGGCCTACGGCTACAGCGCGGTGTTCAGCGCGGGCAATCCCTTCTTCGGGTCGTTCACCGAGTTCGCCTTCCTCAAGGGCTTCACCCCCGAGTCGGTCGGCAACACACCGATCAAGGGCCTGCCGGACTATCTGTTCGTCGCGTTCCAGTCGACCTTTGCCGGTATCACCACCGCGCTGATCGTCGGTGCCTTCGCCGAGCGCATCAAGTTCCGCGCGGTGCTGCTGTTCTCGGCGCTGTGGTTCACCCTCAGCTACATCCCGATGGCCCACATCGTCTGGGGTGGCGGCTACCTGGGTGAGCTGGGTGCCATCGACTTCGCCGGCGGTACCGTGGTGCACATCAACGCGGGCGTTGCAGGCCTGGTTGCCGCGTGGTTCGTCGGCAAGCGCCTGGGCTATGGCCAGACCGCGCTGAAGCCGCACAACGTGCCGTTTACCTACATCGGCGCAATGCTGCTGTGGGTGGGCTGGTTCGGCTTCAACGCCGGCTCGGCGGCGGCGGCCGATACCGTGGCCTCGCTGGCCTTCCTCAATACCGTGCTGGCTACGGCAGCTGCGGTGCTCGGCTGGACGCTGGTGGAAGCAATCAGCAAGGGCAAGCCATCGGCACTGGGCGCTGCTTCGGGTGCGGTGGCCGGCCTGGTCGGCATCACCCCGGCATGTGGCACGGTCGGCCCACTCGGCGCGATCATCATCGGCTTCGTCGCCGGCGTGGTCTGCGTCTGGGGCGTGACCGGCCTCAAGCGCCTGCTGAAGGTGGACGACACTGCCGACGTGTTCGGTGTGCATGGTGTCGGCGGCATCGTCGGCGCGATTCTCACCGGTGTGTTCAGTGCACAGTCGCTGGGTGGTACCAAGGCCGGTCTGGATATCGCCCACCAGGTGTGGGTGCAGGTGGTCAGCGTCGGCCTCACCGTGGTGTGGTCGGCGGTGGTGACCGCGGTCATCTTGCTGGTGGTCAAGGTCGTGGTCGGCCTGCGCGTGACCGAAGAGGCCGAACGCACCGGCTTGGATGTGACTTCGCACGGCGAATCTGCCTACGAGGCCTGAAGTAGCGGCAGAGCTATTGCATTGATGTTGTGGGTGCCGACCGTTGGTCGGCACTTCCACTGTCCTCGTTCTGGTAGGTACCAAGCTTGCTTGGCACGGGGTCTGCTCTGGTGGGTGCCGACCGTTGGTGGCACAGCCGGAGTGGCGCATCCACGCCTGGCGTGGACCTACCGAATCTTCCTTGTGACATGCATCATCGCGCCTGATCGCGCACAATCAGGCCATGCACCCGATCCGCACTGTCCTGATGCTCTCGGCCTGCCTGCTGCTGGCTGCCTGTGCCTCCGCGCCGCAGGAAACCCGCAACCCGCTCGCCACCTGGGTGCCATCACCCAACCAGAACGCGCGCACGCCTGTCATCATCGTCATCCACCACACCGAGCAGAAGTCGGTGCAGCAGAGCCTGCATACGCTGCGCACGGCCAACAGCGGTGGACCGGTCAGTGCACATTACCTGGTCGGTGCCGACGGCCATCGTTACCAGCTGGTCGCCGATGAGCGCCGTGCCTGGCACGCCGGCGCCGGGCGCTGGGGCACCATCACCGATCTCAATTCGGCCTCGATCGGCATCGAGCTCGACAACGATGGCCGCAGCCCGTTCAGTGCGGCGCAGATCGAATCGCTGATCGTGCTGCTGCGCGACCTCACCTCGCGCCTGAACATCCCGCCGCGCCAGGTGATCGGCCACGCCGACCTGGCGCCGACGCGCAAGCAGGATCCGAGCCGCTTCTTCCCGTGGCAGCAGCTGGCCGAGGCCGGCTTTGGCGTGTGGCCGCGCGCGGCCGACGGTGCTGCGCCAGAGGGTTTCGACGCGTGGAATGCGCTGGCCCGCTTTGGCTATCCGCTGGACAACCGCGAGGCCACCGTCGCCGCCTTCCACCGCCGTTTCCGTGGCCGCGACGACCTGCCGAAGACGCTGGATGCCGAAGACGCGCGCATCCTGTACTCGCTGCTGCTGCAGACGCCGTGACCCCGCGCATGAACGCTTGACCCCGCGCCGGGTTGCCGCCCAGCGGCCGGCCCGCCACCATGGCGGCATGATCGATTCCGCCACCTTCGTCAAGCGCAGGCACTGCATCCTGCTGGCAGCGGCCGTGCTCGCCGGTTGCGCCACCACCGCCCCCCGCACCGGATCTGAAGTGCCGACGCCGGTCACGCCGCCCGCGGCCACCTATGCCAAGGCTGCATGGAGCGCATTGCCCCCGGTCTCCGATACCGATCTGCAGGCGGGCTTCGTTGCCTGGCGCAGCAGCTGCACCCGCCTGAAGAACGATGCCGTCTGGGCCAAACCCTGCGCCACGGCCGCTGCGGTATCAGACAAGGACCCGGCCGCGATCCGCCAGTTCCTGCAGCGCGACCTCGATGCCTATGCGCTGCGTGCCGGTGGCCACCAGGCCGACGGACTGATTACCGGCTACTACGAGCCGATCTATGCCGGCAGCCTGACCCGTACCGCCACGGCGACCGTACCGGTCTACGGCACGCCGGATGATCTGGTGGTGGTGCAGCTGGAGAGCCTCTACCCGGAACTGAAGGGCAAGCGCCTGCGCGGTCGCGTCGAAGGCAAGGTGCTCAAGCCCTATGACGACGCCGGCACCATCGCGGCCAAGGGCGCCAACGCCCCGGTGCTGGCCTGGCTGACCGACCCGATGGACCTGCAGCTGCTGCAGATCCAGGGATCCGGCCGCGTGCGCCTGGCCGATGGCAAGCAGGTGCGTCTGGCCTATGCGGAACAGAATGGCCACCCCTACCGCGCCATCGGGCGCTGGCTGGTGGACCAGGGCCAGCTGAAGAAGGAAGACGTCACCATGGACGCGATCCGCGCCTGGGCACGGGCCAATCCCGCGCGCGTGCCGGAACTGCTGCGCAGCAACCCCAGCTACGTGTTCTTCGTGCGCAACCCGGACAGCCCGGAAGGCCCGCGTGGTTCGCTGAACGTGCCGCTTACCGCCGGCTACAGCGTGGCGGTGGACCGCAGTGTGGTGCCGCTGGGCAGCCTGCTGTGGCTCTCCACCACGCGCCCGGACGGCACTCCGGTGGTGCGCCCGGTGGCCGCGCAGGACACCGGCGGCGCCATCGCCGGTGAGGTGCGCGCCGACCTGTACTGGGGCAGCGGGGATGCCGCCGGCAAGCTGGCCGGCGACATGAAGCAGAAGGGCAATATCTGGATGCTGTGGCCGAAGGGCGTGCCCCTGCCGAACTGAACCAGCAGGGGGTCGGATCCCTTTCCAAAGGGAAGGGCTCTGACCCCGGATGCCTGATAATGGCGCCATTCCGAACTTTCCGGCCGCGCCTGCGGCCAGGACCCCTGCAATGACCTACGCAAAGCACAACGCAAAACCCGGCGCGAAATCCGCCGCAAAGAAGTACTACAAGCACTGGGCCGAATCGCGCCTGGGCAAGGGCAACGTGCTGATGGAAGCCCGTGGCGAGAAGATCGTGCGCCAGGTGGAAATCTACGGCACCAGGATGGTCTGGGCCGACGAGCATGCCCACAGCGACGACCGCTTCCTGCTGGCCGACCAGCCAGTGTCGTTCCTGGATTTCGACGAGGACGACGAAATCTCCGCGCGTGAATTCGAAGCCGCCTGGAAGAAGGCACGGGAAGCCACCGGCTACCCGGTGTAATCCAAGCCCCCGGCACCCGCCCTTGTAGCGCCGAGCCTTGCTCGACGCTGCAAAAGTGGGCATGTGAAGTGTTATATGATTACATTTCACCGCAGCCGCCCCTTCCCATGAAGACTCCAACCCTTGTGGCCGCCCTCGCGGCCGCTCCGTTCGCCCCTGAAGCTTTCGCACAGTCCGCCGATGCCGCGCTCACCCTCGGCAAGGTGCAGGTGCACCAGCACGGCGAAGGCCAGCTCAGTGCGCACCAGGTGCTGACCTCGGTGGACGTCCTGGGTGCAGACCAGATCGAAAACCGCAACGTCTCGCACAGCTGGGAACTGCTCGGGCAGATGCCCGGCATCCAGCTCACCGAAACCCGGCAGGGCGCCGAATCGGGCAAGGTCAGCTTCCGCGCCTTCAACGGCGAGGGTTACCTCAATGCCATCAAGACGCTGATCGATGGCATCCCCAGCAACGTCAACAGCGGCAACCAGCGCTTCATCGACATGCTGTTTCCGCTGGACATCAGCTACATCGAAGTAGTGCGCGGGACCAACGACCCGCGCTATGGGCTGCACAACATCGGTGGCAACGTGAACTTCGGTACGCGCCAAGGCGGCAGCTACACCGATGCGCGCCTGGCCTACGGCAGCTACAACACCCGTGATGCACAGCTGGCGGTTGGCCGCGAAGCCAATGGCTTCGCGCAGAACTATTTCGTCGGCACCCAGGCCAGCGATGGTTATCGCGACCACGACACCTCCAGGAAGTATTCACTGGGCGGCAAGTGGTTCTTCGGCACGCTGGACGAAGGGCTGCGCGTGGGCCTGACCGCGCGCGCCTACCACCATGAGGCCGACGAACCGGGCTTCATGACCGCCGAGGAACTGCGCACGCACCGCCGTGGCAGCGAGCTGCGCAACGGCAACGACGGTGATGACCGCGACATGCGCCAGCTTGCCGCGCACCTGGATATGAAGCTGTCCGACGCACTCACCTTCGGCACGCGGCTGTACTACAACCGCTACGAAGACGACCGCCGCGTGACCTTCAGCAACCTGCCCACCGGCAACCTGCCGCGCCAGCGCCGCGTGTGGGACGAGCGGCAGCATGGCCTGCTCAGCACGCTGACCTGGCAGGCCAGCCCCGCGCTTACTGTCGAGGGCGGCCTGAACTACGAGCAGCAGGACAACGGCTACATCCGCGAGCGCTACGCCTACGCCGAACCCACCGATTTCAGCCAGCCGCCGGCGCGGGTGCAGAACAACGATCGCCACAGCTTCGACAACTGGGGTGCCTACGTGCAGGCCGTCTACCAGCCGGTCGAGGCCTGGAAGATCGTGCCGGCCTACCGCGTGGACCGTTTCAGTGGCCGCACGCACCTGATGAACGGCATCACCGCTCGGCTGCAGGATTACGGCAGCATCGGTCAGCCCAAGCTGAGCATCATCCACAGCCTGGGCCAGACCACCCACGTCTACGCGAACTGGGGCCGCACCTTCCAGGTACTGACCGGGTCCACCGCGCCGGCCTACCTCACCCCCGGGCAGGCACCGATGCAGCCGTCCACCAACACCGGCATGGAGCTGGGCCTGAAGTTCCAGCCGTTCCAGGGCGCCCAGGCGCGCCTGGCGGTGTGGCAGCAGGACGCGGAAAACGAGGTATCCAACATGCCGGCCACTGGCACCACGGTCACCCTGGGCAAGACCCGCCGACGAGGCGTGGATGCGCAGTTGAGCCTGCAACTGGGCGACGACTGGACGGTATGGGCTTCGCACGCCTACCAGGAAGCGAAGATCACCCGCGACGACCGCGATGCCGGCATTTCCCTGCAGGGCCGCGAAGTGGCTGCCACCCCGCGCCATATCAGCAATCTGGGTGTGGATTACCGCGCCAGCGACGCGCTGCGCCTCGGCCTGCAGGCGCGTGCACAGGGCGATTACTATCTGGAAGAACGCAACGTGGCCGGCAAGTTCGGTGGCTTCGCCGTGCTCGACCTCAGTGCTGCCTATCAGCTCACCCCGCGTTTCAGCGTGGACCTGCAGCTGAAGAACGTCACCGGCCGCCAGTACGCCTACGCCTGGTACGACAGCTTCTTCTGGGACAGCGCCCGCCCGATGTTCTCGCCGGCCCCGGGCCGCAGCGTGTTCGTCGGCCTGAACATGAAGCTGTAACCGGCCACGCATCTGGTAGTGGTCGAGCTTGCTCGACCTGCGGCAGGGGTCAGAGCCCTTTCCTGACGGAAAGGGATCCGACCCCGGATCCCGCAGCGCAAGGGGTCAGATCCCTTGCCGCGAGGAAAGGGCTCTGACCCCGAACCCCCGTTTTGCACTACATTGGTGCAATGTCCGACCCCGCACCCCCGCCGTCCCTCGATGCCCTGGGCACGCCGCTGGCCTGGGCCGGGGCCGATGGCTGCATTGCCGGCTGCAATCCGGCCTTCGCCCGCTGGCTGGGCGTCAGCGTCCGGCGCCTGCTGGGTCGGCCATTGGTCGCCTTGGAAGTGCAGGGCGAGGCGTTGGCCCATTTCCTGGCCCGCGACGAGCGCGACAGCCTGCGCCTGAACCGGCTGGCGCTGGCGGTGCCCGGCGAGGCGCCGCGCTTCGCCGAGGGCTGGATGAGCCGCCGCGACGATGGCGGCTGGCTGCTGGAGGCGCATCCGGTCGATGAGTTCCCAGGACTCGATCCCACCCAGGCGCTGCCCAGCGCGCTTAGCGCGGCGCTGAAGGGGCTGGCCCACGAACTGCGTAATCCGCTGGCCGGGCTGAAGGGCGCGGCGCAGCTGCTGGCGCGGCGTGCCGCTCAGCGCGACGCCGGCGAACGTGAGCTGATCGAACTGATCGGTTCGGAGATCGAGCGCCTCAACGGCCTGCTCGACCAGCTGTTGTCGCCGGCCCCGGCCGCGCCGCATGCCGAACTGAACATCCATGCCGCGCTGGAACGCGTGCTGCGCCTGGCCGAGAGCGAAGCCGGCTGGGCGGTGCGCCTGCAGCGTGACTACGACCCCAGCATCCCCGAATTCCATGGTGACGCCGACCGCCTCACCCAGGCGGTCTGGAACCTGGTGCGCAACGCGATCCAGGCCGGCGCCGGCAACATCACCCTGCGTACCCGCGTGGAGCATGGCGTGCGCATCGCCGAGCAGCTGCACACGCTGGCGTTGCGCCTGGAAATCGCCGACGACGGCCGTGGCGTGCCGGAGGAACTGGCTGAACACCTGTTCCTGCCCTTGGTCAGTGGCCGTGCCGAAGGCACTGGCCTGGGCCTGGCGCTGGCCCAGCAGGTGGCGCGCGAGCATCGCGGCACGCTGACCTACCGCTCGCGCCCGGGCCATACCGTGTTCACTCTGCTGCTGCCGATCGTCAGCGGCGCTGCCCCGGCCGAGGAGGCCCCGCGCGATGTCTGAGTCTTCTTCGTCCCCGCAGTGCATCTGGGTGGTCGATGACGATCGGGCCGTGCGCTTCGTGCTGTGCACCGCGCTACGCGAGGCGGGCTACCAGGTCCTCGATTTCGACAGCGCCGCACCCGCCCTGCAGGCGTTGAGCGAAGGCCCGCCACCGGCGCTGCTGTTCACCGATGTGCGCATGCCCGGCGACGATGGCCTGGTGCTGCTGGACAAGCTCAAGGCCGCGCTGCCGCAGCTGCCGGTGGTGGTGATGTCGGCCTATACCGATGTAGCCAGCACGGCCGGCGCGTTCCGCGGTGGCGCGCATGAATTCCTGTCCAAGCCGTTCGATCTGGACGATGCGGTGGCACTGGCGCAACGGGTGCTGCCGGCCGTCGCACCGGCATTGGCAGCGGCCACACCTGCGGCCGAAGCGCATAGCGACCAACCGCCGCAACTGGTGGGCGATACCCCGCCGATGCGCGCGCTGTTCCGCGCCATCGGTCGCTTGGCGCAGGCACCGCTGGCGGTGCTGATCACCGGCGAGACCGGCACCGGCAAGGAGCTGGTGGCCAATGCGCTGCATCGCGAATCACCGCGCGCGCAGGGGCCCTTCGTCGCGCTCAATACCGCTGCAATCCCGTCCGAGCTGCTGGAAAGCGAGTTGTTCGGTCACGAAGCCGGCGCCTTCACCGGCGCGCAGCGCCGCCATATCGGCCGCTTCGAGCAGGCCGATGGCGGCACACTGTTCCTGGATGAGATCGGCGACATGCCGCTGCCGTTGCAGACCCGGCTGCTGCGCGTGCTGGCGCAGGGCGAGTTCTTCCGCGTCGGTGGCCGTGAACTGATCCGCGTCGACGTGCGCGTGGTCGCCGCCACCCACCAGGACCTGGAAGGGCTGGTTGCACAAGGAAAGTTCCGCGCCGACCTGCTGCACCGCCTCGACGTGGTGCGCCTGCAGCTGCCACCGCTGCGCGAGCGCCGCGAGGACATCGCACAGCTGGCCAGTACGTTCCTGGCCGCCGCCGCGCGCAAGCTGGATACGCCGCCGAAGCGCCTGACCGCGGCCGCACTGCAGGCGTTGCGCGAACACGACTGGCCGGGCAACGTGCGCGAACTGGAAAACGTGTGCTGGCGGATGGCGGCGTTGGCGGCCGCCGACACCATCGGCGTGGCCGACGTCGATACCGCGCTCAACCGTACGCGCGGTCGTCGCAGCAGCACCACCAGCGCCGATCCGGGGCAGTGGGAAGCGCTGCTGGCCGAATGGGCACGCCGTCAGCTGGCCGAAGGCGTGGAAGGGCTGCACGCGCAGGTGCGCGAGCGGGTCGACCATGCCCTGCTGGAGGCCGCGCTGCAGATCACCCACGGCCGCCGTGCCGAAGCCGCGGCCCGCCTGGGCCTTGGCCGCAATACCCTTACCCGCAAGCTGGGCGCCGGACGCCGCCGCGGGGGCCATTGAACGGCCCCTGCACGCGATCCTCGCGCCCGCTTGCCGAACTGTTGATCGTTCATGGACGATGCAACGCTTAGTGTCATCTGCAAGGAGTCCTTGATGCGTCTGTCCTTTGCCATCCTGCCGTTGTCCGCCGCCGTGCTGCTGTCTGCCTGCGGCAGCGCGCCGAAAAAGACCGAACCTACTCCGCCGCCGCCGACCGTGGTCAGCGCAGCGAAGCAGGGCGAGGCCAATCTTGCGCCGGCCTCGGCCAGCATTGTCAGTGGCCGCATCGCACTGATGGTGGAGCCCGGCGGTATCCACATCACCGGCCTGATCGGTGGCCTGCAGCCGATGCAGCAGGCCGGCTTCCACATCCACGAGCGCGGCGACTGCAGTGCGGTGGATGCCAGCAGTGCCGGCAATCACTTCAATCCCGGTGGCGCTGCGCATGGCCGCGCCGGCACCGGCAAGCACCACCTGGGCGACATGGACAATCTGCGTGCCGACGCCCAGGGCCGCGCCAACGTCGATATCCACCTCAAGGGCGTTACCCTTGGCGGAGGCGCCGCCACCGATATCGCCGGACGTGCACTGGTCGTGCATGCCAACGCCGACGACTATCGCAGCCAGCCCGCCGGCAATGCCGGCGTCCGCATCGCCTGTGGCGTGATCCGGGTTGTCCGCTGATCACTGCAGGCACCATCCAGGGAGAGATTCCATGCGCTTGATCCACACTTCGCTGTTCGCAGCCATTGCTGCGCTGGGCCTGGCGGCCTGCAACCAGCAGCCGGCCGCGCCGCAGGCTGAAACCCCGCCGGCCGCGCCGGCCGACGGTGCCACCACCGAACCGGCTGCAACGCCGGCCCCGGCGGCTGCACCGGCTGCCGATGCTACGGCCAGCGCCGAGCTGACACCGACCCAAGGCAACGAGACCAAGGGCAGCGTCACCTTCAAGGTGGTCGATGGCAAGGTCCACGTGACCGGCCAGATCAGCGGCCTGAAGCCGGGCAGCGAGCACGGCTTCCACATTCACGAGAAGGGCGACTGCAGCGCCCCGGACGGCATGAGTGCCGGTGGCCACTTCAACCCGGGCAAGCAGGACCACGGCAACGTCGCCACCGATCCGCACCACGGCGGCGACATGCCCAACATCAAGGCCGACGACAAGGGCGTGGCCACCATCGACGGCCCGGTGTCGAGCAACGTCAACATCGGCAAGGGTGATGACTTCGACATCATCGGCCGTGGCCTGATCGTCCACGCCGATGCGGATGACTACAAGACCCAGCCGACCGGCAACGCCGGCGCGCGCCTGGCGTGTGCGGTGATCCAGAAGGCGCCGTAAGCGCGCTTTTGCTGGAAATGGAAAACGCCGGCGCAAGCCGGCGTTTCTCATGATCGGTAGTGCCGGCCGCTGGCCGGCAATCGCGGATCCGGATGTTGCCGGCCAGCGGCCGGCACTACCCGTCTTCAGCGCGCCAGCAGTTCGCGCGCGTCCTGCCCGGCCTCGCAGTGCACGAACAGCACTGCGGCCATTTCTGCTGAAACGGAAAACGCCGGCGCAAGCCGGCGCTTTTCCTGATCGGTAGTGCCGGCCGCTGGCCGGCAATCGCAGATCCGGATGTTGCCGGCCAGCGGCCGGCACTACCCGCCTTCAGCGCGCCAGCAGTTCGCGCGCATCCTGGCCGGCCTCGCAGTGCACGAACAGCACTGCGGCTATTTCTGCTGAAACGGAAAACGCCGGCGCAAGCCGGCGTTTTTCCTGATCGGTAGTGCCGGCCGCTGGCCGGCAATCGTAGATCCAGATGTTGCCGGCCAGCGGCCGGCACTACCCGCCTTCAGCGCGCCAGCAGTTCGCGCGCGTCCTGGCCGGCCTCGCAGTGCACGAACAGTACCGGCACGCCATGTGCTTCCAGCACCGCGGCCATCTGCCGCTGGCGCATCAGGAACTGCTCGTAGATGCCCTTCAGGCGGTCGCAATCGTTCTTGCCGTGATCGTAGTGCGCGCACCAGCCGGCCGGATCGAACAGCGCCATGCGTGCTTCGCCATGCGTGTAACGCAGCAGCGGCTCGGGCGCGGCGTTGAGCCATTCGTCTTCACCGGGGGCCATGATCGCGGTCTCGATCAGCGGCCACAGCGCAGCCAGGCCCTGGTTGTCGTACTGCATCGACATCATCGCGGCCAGATCATTCACGGTGAAATAGCGCGCGTGCTCGATGCGGGCACCGAAGGTGTTCTGCGCCATCAACGCGGTGTCGGCATGGGCCATGCCATTGGCCAGCAGCGTGTCTTCCAGCGCCTCGGCCACCGCATTGGTCGTCGCCACGTCGCTGCCGGTCAGCAGGAACGGCACCACGCGCAGGCCGCCGCCCACCAGGCTGGCGTCGGCCTGGAACGGTAGCGGCACGTCGCCCTGGGCGTCGGTACCAAAGGCCAGCAGGCGCGGGCCCTGGTTGCGGCCCGGCGCACGCATCTGCAGTTCTTCCAGGCGGCGATGGATCGGCCAGCCCGGGCGCAGCACCTCGGCCGGGTCGAAATGGGCGGCGGCGAACACCAGGTCCAGCTCGGCCACCTGCGGCACCAGCTTGGACAGGTCGCGGCCGACGCGATCGGCCAGTTCACCGGCCTGTTCGGCGCTGAGTACCGCCTGGCGGGGGATTTCACCGCCGGCCAGTTCCAGGGCCAGCACGCCAAGGGCATTCATCGCGGGGTCGGGTTTGCTCATGGTTCCACGGTTGGCCCATCACAGGGCGGCAGCTACACTTGGCTCCATTATGCCTGCTCCGCCGTGCAGGCCATGTTGCAGACACCCTCATCCATGCCAGGTATCTCCATGCCCAACGCTCGTCCCGTCGCCATCCTCGGTGGCGTCCGCATTCCGTTCTGCCGCCAGAACACCGCGTATTCGGATGTCGGCAACCTCGGCATGTCGGTCCGTACGCTGGGCGCGCTGGTCGAACGGTTCGGCCTGCACGGCCAGCAGCTGGGTGAAGTGGCGATGGGTGCGGTGATCAAGCACTCCAGCGACTGGAACCTGGGCCGTGAAGCCACGCTGTCGTCCGGCCTGTCGCCGCTGACCCCGGGCATCACACTGCAGCGCGCCTGTGGCACCTCGCTGGACAGCATCATCACCGTCGCCAACAAGATCGCGCTGGGCCAGATCGAATCGGGCATCGGCGGCGGTTCGGACACCACCTCCGACGTGCCGATCGTCTACGGCAAGAAGCTGCGCGCGCGCCTGCTGGCCGCCAACCGTGCCAAGAGCACTGGCGACAAGATCCGCGCGCTCACTTCCGGCTTCAAGTTCTCCGAGCTCAAGCCCGAGTTCCCGGGCGTGGCCGAGCCGCGCACCGGCAAGAGCATGGGCGACCACTGCGAGGACATGGCCAAGGAATGGAACATCTCGCGCGACTCGCAGGACGAGTGGGCGGTGTCCTCGCACAAGAAGCTGGCCGCTGCCTATGAGCGCGGTTTCTTCAACGATCTGATCGCACCGTTCCGTGGCGTCGAGCGCGACAACATACTGCGTCCGGATACCTCGCTGGAAAAGCTGGCCACGCTGAAGCCGGCCTTCGACAAGGTCTCCGGCCGTGGCACCCTGACCGCCGCCAACTCCACGCCGTTGACCGATGGCGCCGCCGCGGTGCTGCTGGCCAGTGAAGAGTGGGCGCGTGCGCACGGCCATGAGCCGCAGGCGTACCTGCGCGATGCGCACGTCTCTGCGGTGGACTTCGTGCATGGCGAAGGCCTGCTGATGGCACCGACCGTGGCCGTGCCGGAGATGCTCAAGCGCAATGGCCTGACCCTGCAGGACTTCGACATCTACGAGATCCACGAGGCCTTCGCTGCACAGGTGCTGTGCACCCTGCGTGCGTGGGAGAGCGAGGATTACTGCCGCAACCGCCTGGGCCTGGATGCGCCGATGGGCCGTATCGACCCGGACAAGATCAACCTGCTGGGCTCGTCGCTGGCCACCGGCCATCCGTTCGCCGCCACCGGTGCACGTGTGATTGCTACCGCAGCCAAGCAGCTGGCCGAACGCGGCGGTGGCCGCGCGCTGGTGTCGATCTGCACCGCCGGCGGCATGGGCGTGGTGGCGATCGTCGAACGCTGAGCATCACGGTAGTGCCGGCCGCTGGCCGGCAGCGCTGGTACGAAAACGCCGCCCAATGGGCGGCGTTTTTTTTGTTGCTCCGGTGGGTGCCGACCGTTGGTCGGCACGCCTCACGGCAACCGCGGGTTGCCGAACTCGTCGCGCTCTTCATTGGCGTCATACACCGGCGGCTGCACCGCGATCGGCTGCTCTTCCACCGTGGCACGTAGCGGCGCCTCGCTGCCGCGCACCAGCGCCACGCTGTCCTCGCCGCGCTGCAGTCGCAGCGCATTGGCCAGGCACTGCGCGGCCAGCGCGTGCTCGCCACGCTGCGCGAACAGTTCGCCCAGCGCTTCCCACGCCGGGGCACCGGCGTCGGCGGCGATGGCCTCGTGCAGGAACGTATCGGCGGCATCCCACTGCTGCTGGGCCAGGGCCACGCGGCCCTGCGCCAGATGCAGTGCGGCCGAGCCATCATGCACATTGCGCCAGCGCGCCAGGTTGGCCTGGCGGGTGGCCAGGCGCTCGGCCGGCAGGCGGCCGTACAGCGCCACCAGTTCGTCGTCCCAGCGCTGGTCCAGCGCCTGTTCCAGCGCCAGCAGCGCCGGCTCATCCCAGTTCAGGGCCACCGCGCGGCTGGCATAGGCGCCCACCACGTCCGGGGTCGGCCGCAGCGCCTTCGGCGTGGCTTCCCACTGTGCGGCCAATGCGTTGACGTCGGCCGCTTCCAGCAGCGCCTGTGCGGCCAGGCGGGCTTCCAGTTCGCTGTTTGATTCGGCCGGCAGTACCTTGCTCTGGCGCAGCGCACCCAGCTGGCCATAGGCCTCGTGTGCGCGGCCGGCACGCGCCAGCGCTTCGGTACGCAGCCACAGGCCGCGCGGCGGCAGCGGCTGGATCGCCGCCACGTCCAATGCATTGATCGCATCCACCGGCAGATCGCGCGCCAGCAGCTGTTCGGCGCGCAGCAGTGCCTGCAGGGTGGCATCGCTCTCGCCAAGACGCTGCAGCAGCGCTTCACCGGCGGGGCCGTCGGCACGTGCCTGTGCGCTGCGCACGGCATTGGCCAGCGCCACCGCGCTCACTTCCGGGTCCTTGGCAGCGCCATCCAGCAGCTTCTCGGCACGCTGCCACTGGCCGTGCTCGTAGGCCTGCAGGCCGTCGATCAGGCGCACCCGGCCCTGCTTGCGGCGGTAGCGGCCCCAGGCGCGGAACGGTGCGGCAATCAGGCTCCACAGCAGCCACAGCACCAGCACTGCGATCACCGACAGCAGCGCCACCTTCGGCAGGTTGCTGTGGTAGTCGTAACCGCCGTAGCGCAGGGTCACTTCACCGAAACGGTTGAGGTCATCGGCGCCGAGCCATTGCGCGGCCACCACGCCGATGGCCACCGCCAGCAACAGCACAACCAGGGATTGCAGGGGTTTCATGCGGGATTACCTCCGGTCGGTCTGGGTGCGCAGTTGCTGCAGGGTGCTGCCAAGCACGGTGTTGCTGGCCTGCAGCGGAAGCTCGCGCAAGGCCTTCAGTTCAGCACGTTGCGCGCGCAGGGCCGGTGAATCCGGCCAGCGCCGCTGTGCCCAGTGCTCCACGCGTTCCAGTGCGGTATCGCGGCCCGTGCGGTCGCCGCGTTCGATCGCGGCGCGCGCCAGGGTCAGTTCCAGCTGCAGGGCGTCGTCGGCATTGCGACGTTCGGCGGCGGTCAGCGGGCCATTCTGGCGGCTCGGGGTGATGTCCACGAACGGGGCCAGCGTCGATTGCCACCACGGTTTTGCGGTGTCGGTCGCAGCGTTGCCGGTCACCTGCGACGGCAGCCCCTGCAGTGCCCTGGCCAGGGCATCCAGCCGCTGCAGCGACTGCACGCGCGGGCCGGCGCCCAGCGCATCCAGTGCATCGCGCTCCTGCACCAATGCCTGGCGCAGGTTCAGGCCATCGCTGTCGGGCAGATCGGCCAGCGCGGTGGCGGCCTGTGCATACAGGCGGCGCGCGCCTTCCACGTCGTCGGCATAATTCAGCCGCTGCGCCGCCTGGGTCAGCAGCAGTTCGGCCTCATCGCGCTGTACCGCCTGGCGGCCCTGGTTGGCGCTGTCGGCCAGCTTGGCCAGGTTCTCTTCCAGCAGCGCACTGCGCTGCGAAAGGCCCAGCATCTCGTCGCGCAGCACGCGGTTGGTGGTCGCCGCATCCTGCAGGCGCTGGCTGGTCGCGCGCTGGTCGCGGCGCAGTGCATCCAGCGTCGCCTCCAGGCCCTGCAGCTGCACGGCCATGGTCTGTGCCTGCGCTTCCTGTTCGTGCTGTTGCTGCTGCCAGACGTACCAGCCGGCATAGCCGCCCACGCCAAGCACGACCACCCCGGCCAGCGGCAGCAGCCAGCGCACGGGGCGACGGGGCGGGGAAACGGGCGGAGTCTCGTTCATGGGGCTTCCTTGTCGGCAACGTCGCCGGTCAGGATCCGGCAGGCCGCGTTGTGCACAGCATCACTGTTGCCGACCACAGCGGCAAGCGTGACCCACGTCCCTGTTCAGGTCGCTGCCGGGACGGTGAGCGTGGCGTGTGCAGCGGCCACCAGCTGTGCCGTGGTGGGCCCGGCCGCGCGCACCACGCGCTGCAGCCCCAGTGCATGCGCCTGATCGCCCAGCCGTTCGCTGGCCACGACGACGGTGGCCTGGGTCTGCAGGCGTTGCTGCAATGCCGGCGGAAGCTGCTGCCAGAAATGCAGCAACGCCTCACCACTGCTCACCGCCAGCACCCACGGCTGCGCTGAATGCGCCAATCGAACCAGCGTGCGGGGCGACAGGCGCAGCAGGCGGCGCTGGTAGACATCGGCACGTTCGATCGTGGCGCCTGCGGCCTGCAGGTGTGCAGCAATCAGCCCGCGTCCGCCGGGGGCGGTGACCAGTCCGATGCGCAGGCCCCGCGCCTCGGCCAGCACCGGCAGCGCCAGCAGGCCCTCGCTGTCCATCCGCTGCGGTGCATGCACCTCGCCGACGCCCTGCGCCCGCAGTGCGCGCGCGGTGCCTTCGCCCACGGTCAGCCACGGGCTGCGTTGCGCCTCGGCCAGTGGCAGCAGGGACGCGGCTGCGGCAACGGCGGCCGGGCTGGTGAACACCACCCGATCGCAGTTCAGCGCGCGTTGCAGCTGGCGCACCACTGGCGTGCCCTTCAGGCGCTGCAGGCGCCACGGCGAAAGGGCCAGCACATGCCCGCCCAGCCCAGCAACGGCGCGGCGCAGCGCCACATGCTGGCCCTGCGGGCGCAGTGAAACCAGGGTCCAGCCCGCGTCGGAACCGGCGGCGCCAGTGGGTATCGTATGGTCGGCCATTGCCTGCATTATGCGGGCCCTTCGTTGTCGTGGTCTCTGCTCCGATGTCCGTTGATGCTCTGACTTCCTCGCTGGCCGCCCTGCAGGACGTGCTGGACTGCATGCCGGCGGTCCGCGCCATGCAGATCCAGCTCGACGGCTATGCCGATGGCGTGCTGCGCATCACCGCGCCGCTGGCCGCCAACGTCAACGACAAGGGCAACGCCTTCGGTGGCAGCCTGGCCTCGGTGCTGACCCTGTCCGGATGGGCGCTGGTCAGCCTGCGCCTGCGCCTGGCCGGCCACGATGCCGAGGTCTACGTGGCCGACAGCAACCTCCGCTACCTGGCCCCGGTCTACGAAGACCTGCACGCCCACGCCGAAGCGGCCGAGGCCACTGGCTGGGATGCCTTCCTGAACACCTTCCGCCAGCGCCGCAAGGCCCGCATCAGCATCATCGCCACCCAGCCCGGTGCCGATGGCAAGCCCGCCGCCGAGTTCAGCGGTCGCTTCGTTGCCTTCGCCAAAGGGTAGGATGGCAGGCTGACGTTCTGGGGAAACCACCGATGCGCCGCCTCATCCAGTTCCTGATGTGTTCCCTGCTGCTGGTCAGCGCCGTGGCTTCGGCCGACGACCTGAGCCGCAAGCAGCGCAAGCTGCTGGAAGAGACCCAGATCGCCTACGGCGCGACCATCCGCTGGGGCAGCATGGACGATGCCATCGGCTATCTGGACCCCAAGCTGCGCAAGGAAAAGCCGCCCACCGAGTTCGAGCTCAACCGCTACGCGCAGCTGCGCGTGTCGTCTTACCGCGAGCGCAGCAGCGCGGCGCTGGAAGGCGGCCTGGTCGAGCGCCGGGTCGAAATCGGGGTGATCAACCAGAACACGCAGGCCGAACGCACCGTGATGGTGGTCGAGCGCTGGCGCTGGGATCCGGAGGCCAAGCGCTGGTGGCAGACCGCCGGCCTGCCGGACCTGTGGAAGGGGCAGTGACGGGCCGCGTCCGGCTTGTGCGACAATCGGCGCCCGCTTAATCGACCCGTGACCTGAGTGAATTACGAAGAGTTGCTGGCCTTTGCAGGCCGAAACCCGATGCTGTCCGCGGCCCTGGTCGGCCTGACCGTGGCCATCATCGTCACCGAGATCCGCCGCCTGTTCCGGGGCTTCAAGGGCATCAAGCCCGCCGAACTGACCCAGCTGATGAACGCGGGCGGCACGGTGGTGGTCGACCTGTCGGCCAGCGGTGACTTCGAGAAGGGCCACATTGCCGGCAGCCGCAACGCCCAGGCCAGTGCCTTCGGCCCGGACCACAAGCTGGTGGCCAACGCCAAGCAGTCGCCGGTGGTGCTGGTGTGCCGCAGCGGCAACGCCTCGGAAACCGCCGCCAAGGCGCTGAAGAAGGCCGGCTTCGAGAAGGTCTACGTGCTCGACGGCGGCATTCCCGCCTGGCAGCAGGCCGAGCTGCCGCTGGTCAAGGGCCGCAACTGATTGCCGCAGGTGGCGGATCCGGCCTTGTATGGGCCTGATCCCGCCCCCATCGCAGTAATTCGACCATCGTTTTCATTGCATTCATTGGAGTTACTGGAAATGTCCGAAGAGATCACCAACGGCGCTGCTGCGCCGGTCGATGCCGCCACCGGCCCCGCTTTCACCGTCGAGAAGATCTACGTCAAGGACGTCTCCTTCGAGTCGCCGAACGCCCCGACCATCTTCAATGACCAGGTGCAGCCGGAGCTGCAGCTGAACCTGAACCAGCAGGTGCAGCGCCTGGGTGAGAACGCCTTCGAAGTCGTGCTGGCCGTGACCCTGACCTGCCAGGCCGGTGAGCGCACCGCCTACGTGGCCGAAGTGAAGCAGGCCGGCGTGTTCGGCCTGGTCGGCCTGGACCCGCAGTCGATCGACGTGCTGCTCGGCACCCAGTGCCCGAACATCCTGTTCCCGTACGTGCGCCAGCTGATCAGCGACCTGATCCAGGCCGGCGGCTTCCCGCCCTTCTTCCTGCAGCCGATCAACTTCGAAGGCCTGTACGCAGAAACCCTGCGCCAGCGCCAGGAGCAGGGCGACGCACCGTCGCTGGCTGACTCCGAGCCGGCTGGCAACGCCTGATTCCTGCCGCGACGTCACGGATGAGCACTACCGCTGACAAGATCGCCGTGCTTGGCGCCGGTTCCTGGGGAACCGCGCTGGCCAGCCTGCTCGCACGGCACGGTCACCCGACCGTGCTGTGGGGGCGCGATGCTGCCGTGGTCGAAGCCATCGACCAGCGCCACGAGAACCCGCGTTACCTGCCGGGCATCCCGCTGCCGGACAGCCTGCGTGCCACCACCGATCTGGCGTCGGCGGTGGAGGGCGCGGCCTGGATCCTGGTGGTGACCCCCTCGCATGCCTTCGGCGAAACCGTGCGTGCGCTGGCGCCGCTGCGTCCTGCCGGTGCCGGCGTGGCCTGGGCCACCAAGGGCTTCGAACCCGGTTCGGGCCGCTTCCTGCATGAAGTGGCGCGCGAAGTGCTGGGTGAGGACGTGCCGCTGGCCGTTGTCACCGGGCCGTCGTTCGCCAAGGAAGTGACCCAGGGCCTGCCGACCGCGATCACCGTGCACGGCGACGTGCCCGAGTTCGCTCAGACGGTGGCCGAGGCGATGCATGGCCCGGCGTTCCGCGCCTACACCGGCGACGACATGGTCGGTGCCGAGCTGGGCGGTGCGATGAAGAACGTGCTGGCCGTGGCCACCGGCGTGGCCGATGGCATGCAGCTGGGCCTCAACGCCCGTGCCGGCCTGATCACCCGTGGCCTCAACGAGATGCTGCGCCTGGCCGCTGCCATCGGTGCCAAGCCGGAAACGCTGATGGGCCTGGCGGGCCTGGGCGATCTGGTGCTGACCTGTACCGGCGACCTGTCGCGCAACCGCCGCCTGGGCCTGGCCCTGGGCCGTGGCCAGACGCTGCAGGATGCCGTGCGCGAAATCGGCCAGGTGGTCGAATCGGTGCAGACCGCCGACGAAGTGATGCGACAGGCGCGCCGCCATGGCATCGACCTGCCGATCTCCGACCGCGTGCGTGCCGTGCTGCATGGCGAGCAGACGCCGGAAGAAGGCCTGCGCGCATTGCTGGCGCGGGAACAGAAACCGGAATACCCGGACACGCTGTTCAAGTGAATCGAAAAACCCCGGCTACGTGCCGGGGTTTTTTCATCAGGGAGTACACGCGGGTGCCGGACGGGAGACAGGCTTTGGTGGGTGCCAAGCTTGCTTGGCATCACGCGCGCTGCATATCCACGCATGGCGTGGATCTACTGCAACGCCGATCACCGCGCCCGCGGCGGCGCGCTGGTGTTGTCCATGTCCGAAAAGATCAGCCACGGCCCATCCCCCACGCGCTTCAACGTGAGCGTGAACTTGCCGGTATCGCCCACGTTGTTGCCGTAGCTGTACGCACCAATGATGTAGCCCGTATTCCCCTCCACCGCATACGCCAAGGCACGCAGCCGCAACGGACTGCTGCCCTGGCCGGCATACGCGGCCTCGATCGCACTGCGGCCGCGCACCGGCGGCTGGTTGCTCTGCAGCACAAAGCCATCCTCGGCGAACAGCGCACCCAATGCCTTGGCATCACCCGTGCGCCACGCCTGCTCGTAGTCGCGCAGTACACGGTCCAGCGGTGCGGGCAGCGCGATATCGGGAAGCGGCTGTGCGGGCTTCGCGCCTTCGGCATCGTGGGCAATTGCCGGCGATGCCATCAGCAGGGCACTGCAGAAGATCATGGCGAGTCGTGTGCGGCGCATGCGTCCAGGCCCTGGCGATGATGGGAAGGCTTCAGACGCATCCTAGCGCGCCGCTGGTTAGAATCACGCGGCCGCCGATTTGGTGGATGCAGCGCAGATCAGACAAGGACACGGAATGAAGATGCGAATCACAGGGATGGCGATGATGGCCGCGCTGCTGGCAGCCTGCGGACAGGCACCGGAAAAGACTGGCGAGACTGCACCTGCTGTGGCGCCAGCGCCGACCACCGAAGCACCGGCCGCCGTAGCGACGGTGGTCGAGAAGGAACCGTCCGCCGAAGACGGTGTGGACCCCTCGGTGTGGGACAACGAAGGCGAACCGGAAGACCCGAGCGCCGGCGGGGAACTCACCTGCGCGGACAACCCGCTGGCGACGCATTTCTTCACCCTGGTGGGCGGCAATACCGTGGACGACTGCGGCCGCAAGGATCCGAAGGTGCTGGCCGCGTTCAACGCCCTGATGAAGAACACGGCCGCAGCCGAATCCGCTGACAAGGAGATTCCATCGCTGCGCGAACGCCTGTTGAGCGGGCCCAGCGGTCCTGGCGAACTGGTAGTGCTGCAGGGTGAGCCGTGGTGGTTCTATACCGCCTGCCAGGCCCACGACTGCCCCGGCACCGCGTTGGCGATGCTGTATTCGCCCGATCAGTCGAAGATAGTTGGCCGTCTTACCGCGCGCTGCCGTGTATGGTGGCTGGGCGAGCCGACGGCGGAACAACGTGCGCAGATCGAACAGCGCCAGCCACTGCAGGATGCCGCGTTGAAGGAAGACAGCGCACTCTGCGAGTGATGTGGCGCGCGCCGCAGCGCCGGGCCGTGCCCGGCGTTGCAGTGAGCGTTGTTCCCCGTATCACCCTTCCGGCCGCATGCGTGCGCTGACCTGTGCTGTCAGCGACAGACTGACCATCATCAGGCCCTCCATCACCCGGTCGCCCACGTACTCCTCGTCGGGTCCGTTCTGGCGCACGCGCTCGGCAGCCAGCAGCATTTCCAGCGCCACTCGCAGGCCGGTCAATGCGCAATCCGCGTCGGCCAAGGCCATGCGGCGGCCGGGCATCTGATGACGTTCCGGCCAGGGCTGGCCGTCGGCGGCGGCGCCCTTGCCGATGCGGTCGAGCGTGGCGATGAAACCGTGCGGATCGTGCGGGTGCAGTGCTTCCGAGGGTGCGTCCGCGTTGGCGGGCACGTACTGCGCGCGCAGGCGGGAGGATTCGGGTGTGCTCATGGCAAGGGCTCCGTGCAGGACAGACGGTAACCGCCACATAGAGGTGGCGGGCGGAGACGTGGCTCGAAAACCGGGAGATCACGAACAAGACCGGCAGGCGCAAGGCCTCCACGCTCCGCCCGCCATAGCCGGCAGACGGAATGCCAGCCGGCGCCACGCGGGGTGACGCCGGCTGGCAAGCGCAAACAACGTTCGTGATCTAACGGGTTTTCGAGGCCCGGCCACCCATTTTCCGGCGGCCCACCATCTGTACCGCCGTCGCTGCGCAACGCCAATCAGAAGAGTTGCATTCAACGCTGGATCAAAGACGCTTTTGGCATTTTTGCATGCTGTTAAGCCGTCGCAGACGCAGGCGCCGCAACGTCCGTAGCGGCATGGGGAATATGCGACATGGGTCGAAGTTGATGACGTGGCGTACGGGCACTCCACCAGGCCGATGACGACAGTGCGGGGCGAAGAACGTAAATCGACTTCGGCGCACTCCGGTGTGTCAGTGCTCTTCGCGTCTCTCGTACCAGGCTTGAGTACGGTTCACGATCCGCACCACAGACAACATGACCGGCACCTCGATCAGTACACCCACCACCGTCGCCAGCGCAGCCCCCGAATGCACGCCGAACAGTCCCACCGCGGTGGCTACCGCCAGTTCGAAGAAATTGCTGGCACCAATCAACGCCGAAGGGCCGGCCACGCAATGCGCCACGCCCAGGCGACGATTGAGCAGGTAGGCCAGGCCGGAAGTGAAATAGACCTGGATCAGGATCGGCACCGCAATCAGTGCGATCACCAGCGGCTGCTCCACGATCTGTCGGCCCTGGAAGCCGAACAGCAGGACCAGTGTGAGCAGCAGCGCGCACAGCGAGACGGGCGCCAGCTTGCGAAGCACCCGCTGCAACGCCGCCTCGCCACGATGCAACAGGATCCAGTGCCGCAGCAACGCCGCCACCAGCACCGGCACCACGATGTAGAGGCCCACCGACAGCAGCAGCGTATCCCAGGGCACGGTGATCGCCGACAGGCCCAGCAGCAGTGCAACCACCGGCGCGTAGGCAACCACCATGATCGCGTCGTTCAACGCCACCTGGCTCAGGGTGAAGTTGGCATCGCCACGGCACAGGTTGCTCCACACGAACACCATGGCGGTGCAGGGCGCGGCCGCCAGCAGGATCAGCCCGGCGATGTAGCTGTCGATCTGTGCTGCGGGCAACCAGTCGCCGAAGGCGTGGCGCAGGAACAGCCAGCCCAGCAGTGCCATCGAGAATGGCTTCACCGCCCAGTTGATGAACAGCGTTACGCCGATGCCCTTCCAGTGCTGCTGCAACTGGCGCATCGCAGTGAAGTCGACCTTCAGCAGCATCGGGATGATCATCAGCCAGATCAGCAGTGCAACCGGCAGGTTGACCTTGGCCACTTCGGCGGAGGCCAGCACCGCGAAGGCATCGGGCAGGACATGGCCCAGCAGCGTGCCCATCGCAATGCACAGCACAACCCACAGCGTCAGGTGTCGCTCGAACAGGCTCATGGCAGTGGCACCGTCACTGCGCGCCGTCGGTCGGCAGCAGCCGGCCGATCCGGTCCAGCGCGTGCTGCAGCGCCGTGCGGTCGGACCACAACGATTCGGGCAGCGCGAGCAATGCACGCAGTCGCAGCTTCACGATGGCATGGGCCTGCGCGAATGCTGCGGCCTTGTCGGCATCGCTACCCGCGACGGCCGCCGGATCGGGCAGACCCCAGTGGCTGCGGATGAAGTCACCGAACACCACTGGGCAAGCTTCGGCGGCCGCCGAATCGCATACGGTGATGACCAGGTCCATCGGGGCCGCGTCCACGAACTCATCCCACGATTTGCTGTGCAGCCCATCGATCGGCATGCCTTCGGCCTGCAGTTGCACCAGCGCGAACGGATTGACCTGGCCGGTAGGCTGGCTGCCGGCACTGAACGCGGTGAAGCGATCACTGTCCCAGGCACGCAAAGTGGCTTCGGCAAGCACGCTGCGGGCGCTGTTGCCGGTGCAGAGGAACAGGATATTGCGCTTCATGTGGCTTCCATGATCAGTGAGAGGTTTGGACATGCAAAGCGCGCTGGCCGGGCAGAGACGAGTGAACTCGGCAGAGCTGCGGATCGCCTCCGCTATCTGCGCGCGATCACATCCGGCATAGCCGTGCCGCGCGAACCACATGCCTGCCGATGTTGTCAGCAGCACCAGTTCCCTGACCTGCATACGGCGGGCCATCTCTTCGGCCGTTGCCAGCAATGCGCGTCCAAGGCCGGTGCCGCGTCGGTCATCAGACACCACCAGGGAGCGGAGCAGCGCCGAGGCGCCGAAAACCTGCAATCCAACGGCGCCCACGGGGACGTCGTCGAGGTCCGCGACGAAAAACACGACCTTGCTGCTTTCCAGATCGGCCACGGGTAACTGCGCCTGCTGCAGAAGGTCCCGGATGGAGGACAGGTCGTCGCGTGTGCCGGCACGAATCACGGGGTCTGGCTTCATCTCAGCACCTGCATGCCGGTTCGCTCACCGCGCACCGCTCGTCCGGCGAGCCCGCGCAGCAGTTGTGCGTCAGGTACTCGATCAAGCCCTTCATGGCATCGAAGTTGGCCCGATAGCAGACATGGCGGCCCTGGCTTTCGCTCTCGACCAGCCCGGCCTGCACCAGCTCCTTCAGGTGGAAGCTGAGCGTGGCTGGTGGCACCTGCAGGGCCGTGGCGATGTCGCCCGCCATGCGCCCTGCCGGGCCAGCCTCCACCAGCAGGCGGAAGGCAGCCAGGCGGGTGGCATGACCGAGCGCGGTGAGGGCGGTGATTGCATTTAACGTTTCCATATTTCTAGAATAATCGAATGAATAAGCCAATCACAAGCCCTGACCTGCCCAATCTGGTGGAATCGTCATTGCCCCAGCCCAATCATCACCAGCTCGCCGCGGCAGATCTGGGGCCACCACGCATCCTCCTGCTCTACGGCTCGCTTCGGCCGCAGTCGTTCAGCCGCAAGCTGGCACTGGAAGCCGAGCGATTGCTGCGCCACCTGGGGTGCGAAACCCGCGTGTTCGATCCGCATGCGCTGCCCATGCTGGACAGCGTGGACATGAGCCACCCCGAAGTGCAGCGCTTGCGTGCTTGGTCGCAGTGGTCGGAAGGCCAGGTCTGGGTCAGCCCCGAGCGGCATGGCACGGTCACCGGCGTGTTCAAGAACCAGATCGACTGGTTGCCGCTGGAAGATGGCAGCGTGCGGCCCACGCAGGGCAGGACGCTGGCGCTGCTGCAGGTGAGTGGCGGCTCGCAGTCGTTCAATACGGTCAACACGTTGCGCGTGCTCGGCCGTTGGATGCGCATGCTGACCATCCCCAACCAGTCGTCAGTGGCCAAGGCCTGGCAGGAATTCGATGACGATGGGCGCATGAAGCCCTCGCCGTACTACGACCGCGTGGTGGATGTGATGGAGGAGCTTGTGAAGTTCACGCTGCTGACGCGAGGGCGGTCGGACTACCTGGTGGACCGATACAGCGAGAGGAAGGGCGACACGCATGCCGCGGTATTGGCGCGGGCTGGAGGGGCTACGGCTTCCTGATGCTCATGGGTGCCTACCGGGGCACGATCACCCGCGCAGCCTCTTCATCCTTGAACCTGCAAGGCGGATGATCACCACATAGGCCAGCAACATGCCGGCGCCGATGCCCATTACTTCGATTTCCCAGTTGTGGCGGTAGGGCGAAGGGCCCATGAAGGCCCACGCCAGAAGCACCGCCGCAATCAGCAAGGCGCTGCGATTGGCCTTCGAAATGAGCTCATCTTCGGTCGCGTGCCCCATGTTCGGATCCCAGGAACCGAGCAGCCATCCCAAGCCACGCAGGTACTCGCGCGCCACGAAGAACAGGAAGACGAATACGCCACCCATCGTGCTCAGCAGAAACTGGAAGAGTGGGTCCACCGGCGGCCTCTTGGACGAGGCAGACATTGCCTCGCAGGATCATCAACGGGCGCAGTATGCCAGCGTGCTGGCCCCCAAGGGATGGCGCCTTGCCTCAGCCGCAGGCGACTTTCCAGCAGCCGACGGTGCATCGCAGCTGCCCGGGCGGGCAGGCTCGGTCAAGGCGTGCGCCGCAGCGACAAAGGCGGATGCAGGAACGCTCTACTCGCCGGCATGCTGTGCGGTCTTCTTCTCGTCGCCATCTGCGGCGGCACGGCTCTGCGCGAACTCCGGGAACGTCTTCGCGATCGAATCCTTGTCCGGCAGGATGTAGAACACACCGCCCTTCTCGAACGTGGACTGCACGATCTGCTCGTAGAACGCGGGCGAGACGTTGATGCAGCCGTGGGTGACGCGGTTGTCGTCCGGCGTCGGCGTTGCCAGCCGTTGGGCGCGTTTCTCTTTCGGGGTGCCTGGCGGCAGCGGGTGCATCGAGACGGCGGAATCGTAGTCCACCCACAGCACGCGCCCGGCATCGTCGGAGGGGCCGTAGCCACCAATGAAACGGCCGGCAGGGGTGGTGCGGTCATGGCCGGGAATCGCGCTCAGTGCGAGCTTGGCAACACCAGGGGCCGAGTGATCACCGATGGCCGAACCGAACAGCGCCGGTGCCGCGCCGCGCAGCTTACCGTCGCCGCCGAAGATCAGGACCTGCGCGGCGGCCTTGTCCATGATTGCGAACGGGTAGCCCTGGTTGTCCTTGCTGGCAACCACCCAGCCGGCCAGCTCGATCACTGTTTCGGACACGCTCTGGTCGGGTGGAAGTTCATCAACGGCAGCAATTCGCTGTTCAGGCGCTTCCTTGTCCTTGTCCTTGCCCTTGGCGCTGGCTGCGCCGCTGCACGCAACGGCCAGTGCCATCGCCAGTGCGGCATGGAGGACGCGGCGTGCAGGGGAGGAGGAGGTACGAATGGGACGGCTCCTTGCAATGCAATCCTGGGTGGAAGGATGCCAGTGGCCGGCGAAGGCCACTGGTTCCCGATACAGAGGTGGATCAATTCAAAGGATGAGGGAGCTATCAGCCGCGCGGCTTGCGACCGGCCGGTGCCCTTTCAAGCTGCTGTACGCGGCCTTCGATCTGGTCCAGACGCTGGTTGGCCTGCTGCGCCGACTGGTTGGCGGACTCGGCACTCTGGGCAGCGCCCTGCACCTTTACGTCGAGCTGATCGAGGCGCGAGTTGATGGTTGCGAACTCGTCCTTGTAGGTGGCGCAAGCGCCGAGGCTTACGGTGGCCACGATGGCGACGGTGATGGCGCGTGCTGCGTTGATGTGCTGCTTGGTCAGTTTCATTTCCAACTCCCTCCTTCGTCTGGGGAAGCTGGAATATAGCGGCGTTTGTTCCCGGCGCCAGCCCGTGCTTTCAGCTGGAATTTGAGTACGTGGATGGGCTGTGAAGGCCTGTAGATCAACAAACCTTAACAAGCGGGATCAAGCGAACTGATCTGCATCGGCGGGGCGCCTTGCGCCTGTTAAACGTTACCCATTCACCTGCATGAAGCCGGCATCACGGCATGCGCGTCTGCGTGCTTCCGCCTGCTCCGCACGCAGGTTGCCATCCACTTGCTTCCAGCAGCGCTGCAGCGTTCCCAGGCTGGACATCCAGCAGTTCGGCGACGCCGCTGCGCGTGTCGGCCGCGCGCGCAACGTAGGCATGGGCGATGCGATAGCCGATCCAGTAGCCGAGATCTCCGCGGCGCGCATCGTCGCCGGGACCGTTGTACAGCCACCTCGAAAGATCGGTACCCGTGCTGTCCTGCAGGAACGCGCGCTCCAGCGCACACTCGCGACCCTGTGTCCAACGCTGCAGATGCGCGTTGGCCGGTTGCCCGGAGATCCGTTCGGCCACGTATTCGGCGCCCCCTTCCAGCAGGGTCTGATAGAGCAGGGTGGGCTGCTCGATGTCCACGCGTGCACCGGGCTGTTGCACGTGCACATACTCATGCGCGATCAGATGCACGAAGCGGTCACCTACGTCGGTCTGCATCCAGTCGGCGTTGCACAGTGCTTCCAGTCCGATGACCACACCCGCTTCGGTAGTCACGCCACCACTGTTGCCGCGGCCCACCAGTACGGTGACCGGGGGAAAGCGCGCAGACGGCAACAGGGCGCCAAGTCGATCGACGGCAGCGGCGACGCGCGTGCGGATCGATGGCAATGCGGTCGCGCAGGTTCTCGCTTTCGCAAACAATGCCGGCTTGTCCTGGATGGCCCTGGCCAGCCGCTCCATCGAGCCGATACGGCGGTCGGTGAAGCTGCGCAGGGCATCCGTACCCGCATCCAGATAGCCGTGTTGCAGATCATCGGCGCTTGGGCGCCCTTGGTTGGCGTCCAGCACCTTGAAGAAGCGCGTGACATCGTCTGTCTGTACGACGATGTGCCTGGCAGAAACGATGCGCTCAGCGGCCTGTGCCTGCAGCAGCGCAACCGGCGAGGCGATCAGGATCAGTGCCCGCATCAAGCATCGAGCGTGGTGCGCGTAAGAAGCCGACAGCGGTCCCATGCGGAGTTCCCTGAACACCAGCCTTATTTATACACCAGTCAGTTCAATATTCAGGGTTGATTAGACCCCCTAACGGATAATTCACACCTGTCGACCGCCTCTTCTCTCTCCCCCTCCCGGGAGGCGGCCGACGAAACCAAAATAATTAAAGGTGTGTCCCGATGAACAAGAATTCGCTGCTTGCCCTGGGTCTTCTGGCTGCTCTGCCGTTCGCTGCATCGGCAACCGATGGCCTGTCGTACAACTACGTTGAAGGCGGCTACGTGAACACCGATGCCAAGGGCGGCGACGCCGACGGCTGGAAGGTGAAGGGTTCCGTGGCGGTGCACCCGAACTTCCACATCTTCGGCGACTACAGCGCGCAGGAGACCGACAAGTTCAAGAATGACGTCGACCAGTGGCGCATCGGCGCCGGCTACAACTACGGCATCGCACCGAACACCGACCTGGTGGCTCGCGTTGCGTACCAGAAGTTCGACATGAAGCATGGCCTGGACTTCAACGGCTACTCGACCGAAGTTGGCGTGCGCACCGCGTTCAACCCGTACGTGGAAGGCTACGTGATGGCCGGCTACGAGGACTACACCAAGAAGCACGGCATCAACCCGGACGGCGAGTTCTATGGCCGTGTCGGCGCCACCGCCAAGTTCAACCAGAACTGGGGCCTGAGTGGCGAAGTGAAGCTGGCCAAGGCCGGCGACCGCGAGTGGTTCGTGGGCCCGCGCTTCACCTGGTAACAAACGCCTGTCGTTAGTGCGTGTTGTGCTGGCGTGTGACTCTCTCTCTCTCCCACACGCCAACCGAAGCCCGGCCTCGCGCCGGGCTTCACTTTTATGGGCCCCGTGGCGCCACAATGCGGCATGGGCGACCCTTCCTCTCTTGCAGGCACCGGCACGACCTACCAGGAGCATCTGGCGCCTGCGCCGCTGCGCGGCCACTTTGGCCAGCTGTGGCAGAGCCAGCTTCCTGCCGATGCCGATGGGCACATCACCGTATTGCCCGATGGCTGCGTGGATATCCTCTGGCGCGACGGTGCGCTGTTCGTCGTCGGCCCGGACCGCGTGGCCGCGCACCCGGCGCTGGCGCCCGGTGCGCAGGTGCTGGGCGCACGCTTCCGTCCCGGCCAGGCATTGGCCGCGCTGGGCCTGCCCTTGGCCGGGATCATCGGCCAGGCCGTGCTACTGGCCGACCTGAAGGGCGCGTGGGCGAACAAGGCAGCGGCCTCCATTGGCGACACCGCGCCTGCACAGCGCCTGCAGCGAATGGCGCATTGCCTGCAACAGCACATGGGTGCGGCCGCGCTCGATACGCCGGCGCAGCGCGCCCATGTCCTGTTCCAGGCGCTCGCCGCGGGTAATGCCACGCTGGATACGCTGGCGGCGCACCTGGGCCTGAGCCCGCGCAGCCTGCGGCGTTTCAGCCAGGCGCAGTTCGGCTACGGCGCCAAGACGCTGGAGCGGATCCTGCGGCTGCAACGTTTCCTGCGCCAGAGTCGCGCGCTGCCACTGCATTCGTTGGCGATGCTGGCCGCTGATGCCGGCTATGCCGACCAGGCCCATCTCAGCCGCGAGGCGCGTGAACTGGCGGGCATGACCGCCAGCGAGCTGCGCCTGGAGTGGGGACAATGATGGCCGTTTTGTTCAAGACCACTGTGCTGCATTGATCGATGCTGGGCTCCCACCACGGAGCCTCGCCATGAATCCTGCCGCGCCCCACGATGCCGAACGCCGCATCGACAACATCGAATTCAACGTCGCCGACATTGACCGTAGCAAGCGCTTCTACGGCGAGGTGTTCGGCTGGCGCTTCACGGACTACGGCACGGCCTACACCGAGTTCGACGACGGCCGTCTGAAAGGTGGCTTCGTGTCTGACGTGCCGGTGCGCGCCCAGGGAGGACCGCTGGTGATCCTCTACTGCGCGGACCTGGCCGATGCCCAGCAACGCGTAGTGGCCGCCGGTGGCGAGGTGGTGCAGGCGGTGTTCGCCTTCCCGGGTGGTCGCCGCTTCCACTTCCGCGATCTGGATGGCTACGAACTGGCGGTCTGGAGTGATGTGGACTGAGGCCTTCGTAGCTTCGCCGGTGGACGGAACGAGAACCGCTCCGTCCCCGGTCAGGCGGTTCCGCTATGATCGCCCGCACATCGCCACACGCGATGCGTCCGCCTCAAGCCAGCAGGAACCGCCGTGAACTCCCAGCCCGCACCGATCACCGCCGTCAACCACACGCTCGACAACGAGCCGCAGCAGATCACCGCGCCACTGACCCATTCGGCGGCGTTTCTGGTGCTGAAGGTGAAGGATGACGAGGCGTCGATCGCCAAGGCACGCGAGGTGCTGGCCAGCACCGACGACCTGATCAAGAACACCGCCATCCGCGAGATCGAACGCACCTTCACCTGCAACGTGGCCATCGGCCACCGCGTGTGGAAGCCGCTGGTGGGCACCACGCCACCGCGTGAGCTGCAGCCGTTCCGCGAGATCAAGGGCGCGACCCACACGGCCGTGTCCACGCCGGGCGACCTGCTGTACCACATCCGCGCACGTACCATGGACCTGATCGTGGCGTTCGAGCGCAACCTGCTGATGGCCTTTGGCGATGCGGTGGAGACGGTCGATGACGTGGCCGGCTTCCGCTATTTCGATGGCCGCGACCTGCTCGATTTCGTTGACGGCACCGCCAACCCGGAAGGGCTGTCGCTGCCGGAAGCCACCATCGTGGGCGAGGAAGACCCGGAGCATGCCGGCGGCAGTTACGTGGTGGTGCAGAAGTACCTGCACAATCTTGATGCCTGGCGCGCGCAGAAGACCGAAGCGCAGGAAGCGATCATCGGCCGCACCAAGCACGACAACATCGAGCTGGACGATGCGCCGGCCGATGCGCAGAAGTCGCACAAGACGCTGTGCACCATCGAGGATGCCGACGGCGAGCACGAGATCCTGCGCGACAACATGCCGTTCGCCAACCCGGGTCGCGGCGAGTACGGCACCTACTTCATCGGCTACACGCGCCGCCTGTGGGTGATCGAGAAGATGCTCGAGCGCATGTTCATCGGTAATCCCGCACCGCTGCATGACCGCATCCTTGATTTCTCCACCGCCACCACCGGCGTGACCTTCTTCGCGCCCTCGCGCAAGGTGCTGGCCGACCTGGGCGACTGATCGCGCCGGGTAGCAGCGGCCGCCATCTGCCTGTCATCTACCGCGCCGACCATCAGCCGTTGGATGAGAGCGCAGGGGCGGGCGATGGCGATGGCAAGGAACACAACCGGTGCACGCCGCTGGTGGCGGCCACTGGCCGCGTTGTTCGGCGCGTTGGCACTGGGGAGTGCCAGCGTTTCCGCGCAGGAAGCTCCTGCACACTGGATGGCCTATGCCGCCGCCGTGGGGGGGCAGCTGCAGCAGCGCCTGCAGCAGGAGCAGGACCCGCAGGCGCAGCGCGTGCTGGAATGGCTGCAGGCACATCCGGACGCACCGACGCCGCTACCGGTGAGCGTGTGGATCGCGGCGGATGGCCGCATCTCGAAGCTGGAATTCGACAGCCTGGGCGATGCCCAGGTCGACGCCGACCTGCGCGCGACCCTGCAGAGTGCACCCCTGCAGGCCGTGCCACCGGCCGACATGCGCCAGCCGCTGCGGCTGGGTTTGGTGCTTACCCAGTAGATCCACGCCATGCGTGGATGTTCTGGGTAGATGCCGACCTTGGTCGGCACGCACGCCAGCCAAGGTTGGCGACTACCGGTAGCCCAGCCACGCATGGCGTGGCTCTACTGCGTTGCCACCTGTGGCTCGCGAGCGGCGGCGCTCCATGCGCGCAGGCCGAACACGGCCAGGCCGAGGAAGAACACGTACAGCGCGGCGGTCACGTGCAGCGACTTGAACAGGTACGCACCCACATAGACCACGTCCACTGCGATCCACACCCACCAGCAGGCCACGTGGCGGCGGGCCTGCCACCATTGCCCGACCAGGCTCAGACCGGTCAGCAGCGCATCCAACCACGGCAGGGCAGCGTCGGTGAAGCTGTGCATGGCTGCACCCAGCACCACGCCACCGCACAGGCCGATGGCCAGGTCGCGCAGCAGCATGCCGCGTGCCAGCGGCACGATGCGGATGCTGCCTTCATCGGCGGCATGCTGCCGCCAGTTGAGCCAGCCATAGACCAGGAAACCACCGAAGGCGATCTGCAGCAGGGTGTCCGAGTACAGCTTGGCCTCGGCGAACACCAGGCCATACAGCGCCACCGACAGCAGGCCCACCGGCCACGCCGCCAGCCGGCGCCGGGCCATCAGCCAGACGCCGAGGATGCTGCACAGTGCGGCGGTCCACTCGAGCATCACGCCGCTCACAGCGCGAACGTCACCGACAGGCGGGCCTGTCGCGGTGCGCCGGGGAACAGGTAGTAGTCACCGCCGCTGCTGCCGGTATCGCGCCAGTAGAAGCGGTTGAACACGTTGTCCACCGACAGGTTCCAGGTCACTGCGCGCTCACGCAGGCGATGCTGGAAACGCAGGCCAGCGTCGAACACTGAATAGTCGGGTGCGCGCACGCCACCGTCGGCGCGGGCCACGTTGGCACTGGCATAGCGCCAGCCGCCGGTCACGTCCAGGCCCTGCACGAACGGCAGCGCGTAGGCTACGTGCACGCTGGCGCGCACCTTCGGCACGTTCACCAGCTGATGGCCTTCATAGGCCGGGGTACCGGTGTCGCGCGCGCGCGCCTGCAGCACGCTGGCGCTGGCCACGATCTGCAGCGCGTCGGTCAGCTGGCCGTTGGCGGTCAGCTCCAGGCCGGTGTGGGTTTGGGTGCCTTCCTCGACGAAGGTGTAGCCGACGTCGCTGTTGTCGGGCTTGGCGTACTGGTACGGCTGCGAAATGCGGAACACCGCCGCGCCCAGGGTCAGCGCCTCGACCGGCACGTACTTCACGCCCACTTCCAGCTGCCGCGACTGCACCGACGGCAGGAAGGTGTCGGCGTTGCTGGTCCAGAACGGCGCTTCCTGGCCCAGCGAAATGCCGCGCACGTAGCTGGCATAGGCGTTGAGCTGGTCGGTGGCCTTCCACACCACCGCAGTCTGCGGCAGGAAGCGCGACAGGCGGCTGTGCCGCTGCGGGGTGCCACGCTTGTCGTAGGCACGCTCGTCCAGGCGCACGAAGCGGCCACCGGCCAGCCACTGCCAGTCATCGCCGAAGCTGATCCGGTCCAGCGCGAAGAACGCGGTCTGGCGGCTGTCCAGGCGACGTGCGGACGGGCCCGGCATCTTCGGCGACGGCGCGAACACCGGCACCGGTGCTTCGTGGATGTTGCTGGTGCCGACGTACTCGTTGACGCTCGGGCGCTTGTCCACGGTGCGCCGGAAGTAGTCGGCACCGACGGTCAGCTCATGGCCGACGCTGCCGGTCTCGAAGCGGCCACGCAGCTCGGCACGGGCCTGCTGGTTGCGACGGGTGTCGTCCGGGCTGCGGTAGTCGTAGACGTCATAGTCGCCGTTGGGCGCGAAGTAGTTGCCCGGCACGCTGCCATCGGCGCACAGCACGGCGTAGTAGCAGCCGTAGGCGAAGGCGACGTTGTCATCGATCACCGAACGGCTGTGGCCGACCGAGATGCGCGACTGCCAGGCCTCGTTGAAGTCGTAGGTATGCAGCGCGGTGATGTTGGTGCTGGCGATATCCACCGGGCGCTGCCACGGCTGGTAACCCAGCAGGTGTTCGCGGTCGACGCCACGCGGCAGGTCGCGTGCGCCCAGCAGCTGGTAGCCGGACACCGAACGCTGCGAGCTGGTCTGGTAGTTGGCATCCACTTCCAGCTTGCCGCGTTCGCCAATGAGCCAGTCGGCGGCCAGCGAGTAGAAGTTGCGGCGACCGTCGGCGTGCTCGACATAGGAGTTGCTGGAATCCCATGCGGCATTCAGGCGCAGGCCGAAACGCGGGGTGATCCAGTGGCCGACATCGACGGCGACGTAGCGCGAGCCTTCCGAATCGGTACCGAGCGTGGCGGTGCGCACTTCGGCCGGGCGCTTGCCGATGTAGTTGATGATGCCGCCCGGCGCCATCACGCCTGCGGCCAGGCCGGCTTCACCCTTGAGGATCTCCACCGACTGCACGTTCTCCAGCGCCAGGCGCTGTTCGCCGGCGATGGACAGGCCGTTGAAGCGGTAGCCGGTGGCGGCGTCCAGGGCGAAGCCACGGATGGCGATGTTCTGGTAGTAACCCACCGGCGCATACGCATCACCCAGCGAGGCATCGTTGCTGGCCAGCTCGGACAGCGAACGCACCTGGCGACGGTCCAGGTAATCGCGCTCAAGCACGTTCACCGAGGCCGGCGTGTCCTTCCAGCTGCCGCCACCGAAGGCGTTCACGCGTGAGGTATCGGCCTTCGGTTTGCCGGCCTGCACGCGTACCGCCGCCAGTTCGGTGGGCGAGCGCTCGGCGCCGGTGGCAGCCGCATCAGGGGACGCATCGGCCTCGCTGGCGTGCAGTGGCAGCGCAGCGCAGAGGGCGAGGGAGAGCAGGGTGGGGCGCAGGCAGCGGTTCATTCGGTTCGTCTTCGGACAACAAGGGAGACGAAGCGACGGCGCGCAGGTGCACCGGCCCATGATGGGGGTGTGGCTGCGGCTCAAAGCTCCCTACGCCGGTGCAAACCGGATCAGGTTCCAAGGGACTCTCTCAGCCTGGCAGATCCAGGCACCCCCGCTTCAGGTGACCATTTCACTACAAATGGTACGGATTTGCGAGCCGGCGTCCTTCAGGCTGCGGGGTCCAGGCTGCGGGGTCAGATCCCTTTCCGCAGGAAAGGGATCTGACCCCAATGGTGCGCCAACCGGGTCACGCCGCCGCGTGCAGCGCCTGCAGCAGTGCCTGTCCCGGCGCGCTGTGGAACCACGCCGGATGCCCCAGCATGAAGGGCTGCCACGCGACGTCGGCATTGGCGGTCGAGCCGGTGACGCCTTCGAAGTACTCCACTTCGGACAGTGCGAAGTCGAAATGGACCATCGGCAGCAGGTCGGCCAGCAGGTGCACGCGTGCCGCCGACAGCGGCAGTACCTGGCGGTAGCCGTCGAGCAGGGCCAGCGCGATATCGATGCGCACCGCCTCCATGCCGCGCTCCAGCTCCAGCCACGCCACCGCGTTGCGCTCGATCGCGGTGGCGAGGTCGAACAGTGCGCTGGTGGGCGAGGCCAGGCCGAAATCCAGCACGGTGCTGATCTGCCCATCGCGCCACAGCAGGTTGGAAACATGCCAGTCGTTGTGGGCCCACAGCCGCGGCTCGTCGCGCAGGCGCCTGGCCAGGCCCGCATGCCACGGCAACACGTCACGCTGCAGCTGCGCTTCCCACGGAATGCGCGCGACATAGCGGGCCAGCCCGGGGCGCTCGTGCAGCCCTGCCTTGATGGCCGCGACCGGATCGTCGGCGCGGATCAGATCGTCGCGCGCGACCAGCACATGGGTGCTGCGCTGGGGCGCGTAGTAGCTGGCTGCGGCACGGTGCAGTTGTGCGAGTGCGCGTCCGGCTTCACGGGCCTGCGCGATATCGGTCAGCAGCGACCACGACACCGCGTCGCGATACAGGTCCTCACCGACGCCAACCGCATGCAGCTCGAACGTCCATTCGCCATGCTCGACGGCAGTGTGGCCATCGGTGGCCGGCAGCACCTGTACTACCGGCACGCCGGCGGCGGCGAGATGGGCGATGAAGTGGTGTTCTTCTTCCAGGCAGGCCGCACTGCGCACGCTGTGGTGGTGGCGCTTGATGAACACCGCTCCGTTCGCGCCGTTGACGATGGCGGCAGCCGACAGCGGCCGCGGGCTGTGCCAGCGCGGTTGGCTGCGCTCGTCCAGCTGCGGGTAGTGCTGGCGCAGCCACGCGATGTCCGCCGCGCTGATCGGTGGCCAGTCGGCAGCGACCTCGTCGTTGTTGAGGCCCTGCACGCGGTGGGAGGAAGAAGTCATGCCGCAGCCCCAGTGGGGAAAGTCACATCCAAGGCTGCGCATTCAACGCCATGCACGCGGCCAACGCAAACGGGCGGGTCATCGACCCGCCCGTCCGTGCATCGGCATGGAAGATGCCGCGCTGCTTACCAGCCGCGATGGCGACCGCGGTCGTGGTAGTAGCGGTTGTCGTAGTAGCGCTCGCGTTGCCAGCGACGGTCATCACCGCGGTCGTAGTAGCCGCTGCGGTAGTAGCCACGGTCGTAACGGCGATCGTAGCGGTCGTCGTAACGGCGATTGTCGTAGTAACGGCGGTCGCGGCGGTCGGAGGTGGTCAGGTTGCCGATCGCGCCGCCGGCCACGGCGCCGCCGACGGTGGCAGCGGGATCGCCGTTGGAGAGCAGGTTGCCGGCCACGCCACCGACCACGGCGCCGACCAGGGTGCGCTTGTCCTTCCTCGACATCGCGCTGGCATCGCTGACCACGGCGACACCGGCCACCAGTGCCAGGGCCATCGCCAGACCACGGAAGCTGAGTGTGGAAGTACTGAGCATGTTCGTTCTCCTGTGAGGTGCATGCCACGCTGGGCAGGAGGGCGCGGGCGCCCCGGCTGCCGTGGAGACCACGCTGACGTTCCAACATTGCCGGAACATTGCCTGGTCCACCGTGCGGCTTGCGCATTCATCTAGCGGCAGGCGGCATGAAGCAAGGCTGAAAGCGGCCTCGGCCGCTCAGCTGGCAGAAAGGGAAAAGGCCACGCGGACGTGGCCCTCCCTTCTCTGCCAAGGCGTTGCAGGCTTAGACGCCCATCGCCTTCTGTGCCTGCCGGGCCTGCTCCTGCTGGGCGTCCTGCTGCTGGTGCAGCACGTTAGGCGCGCCCTGCACGGCACCGCTACTGAGCGCGATGCTCTGCTCGCTGGCGGCTCGGGCCTCCACCGCCACGCGGCTGGCCGCCGGGTCACCGATCGTGCCCTGCACGGCAAACAGGCGTTCACCGTTCGGGCTGGGCACCACCGTGTCGATGCGCTGCAGGCCGGCGGCATGCGCCTCCTTGGTCAGGGCCGCGGCGGCGCTTTCCAGCGCGTGGCGATCCTTGAAGGTGCCGGCCGGCAACAGTTCCAGACCCTTGCTGGCCTGGATGAAGAGCGGATTGCGCGGGTGCCGTTCGTCGTTCAGCAGCGGGCGCTCGCGGGCTTCCTTGATGGCCTCCAGCGTCTTCGCCCCGACAATGCCGTCGGCCACCAGGCCGTTGTCCTTCTGCAGCTGGCGCACCGCCGCGTCGGTGTTGCGGCCGAAGCGGCCATCCTCGACCAGCGGCTTGCCGTCGGCACCGACGTAGCCCAGATGTCCCAGCTGTTCCTGCACCTTGCGCACGCCTTCGCTGTGCGCGCCCTGCTTGTACAGTTCGGCGTGCGGCGTGGCAGCGGCCTTGTGCTCGGCGGCAGGCTTGCCCTGGGCCTGCTCGTGCGATGGGGTGCGGTTTTCCAGCAGGTCGCGCGCCTTGGACAGTGGATCGGAGGCGTACAGCTTCCAGTTCGGGTGGTCCTTCACCTGCTTGAGGTAGTCCTCGACCGGCATGGTGTGCACGCCCTTGCTGCCGGAGGACTGGCTGATCAGCAGCTTGTCGGTGGTGGGGTCGCGCACCACCATCACGATGTGGTCGATGCCGTTCCAGTGCTCGTGGCGGGTCCTGGCCGTATCCAGGCCGATGATCATGCCTTCCTTCAGCGCACCGGGCTTGAGGATCGCGTCGCGGTCCAGCAGCACGCCGGACTGGTCGAACGCCTTGCGCACGATGCCGCCGGATCCCAGGTTGCCCAGGTCGATGCGATCAGCCTTGCTGAACACCGCGTGCCCGGCCTTCTGGTTGATCTCGTCCATGGTCCGGTTCTGCAGGGTGCCGACCCAGCCGGAACAGTCGATGTAACCCTGCTCCACGTTCTTGCCGGTCTTGCCCGGTACGTACAGCGCGTGACCCGGAATGTTGATGGCGTACTTCACGTGGTCGTACTTCACGCCGGCCTCGTAGGCGGCCTGCAGTTCGATGCCCGGTTTCGGTGTGGCAGCCGCCGTTGCAGTTGCCGCCAGCGTGGTTGCACCCGCCACCACGGCTGCGCTGGCCTGTGCAGGCGCTGCTGGGGTCTGGCCCTGGCCCTGCGCCACCGCCTGCGGTTCGATGTTCTTTTCCGGAATGCTGATCGCCGCGTACTTGTGGATGTAGTAGCTGGAGAAGGTGCGTGCCAGGTCGCCGTCGTTCATGCCGCGCATCTCGGCCAGGGTGTGGCCGGTCAGCGCCTTCGCGTCGGAACCGATCTGGTTCAGCACGTTGCGGCGCATGTTGATCTCTTCGCCGTGGCTGTTGCGGACCACGCCGAAGGTGCCGGTGGCAATGGCGGTCTGTACCGAGCCATAGCCGGCGCTGCCCTGCTGGTGGGCCAGGTACAGGTCCAGCCCGGTGGGCGTGTCGCCGCCGGACAGGTAGGGGTTGCCGGTGCGCTCGTTGCGGCGTGCCATCGAGTCCAGGTTGTCCTGGTACATCTGCGCGGCCGCTTCAGTGTTGCGGGTGGGGTCGAACTCGTGGCCGGTCAGGTGGTACTGGCGCGCGGAGCCGGGCACGAACTGGAACAGGCCCTTGGCGCCGGACGAGGTGTTGTGGGCGCGCTCGTTGAAGGTGCCGCCGGTCTCGATGTGCGCGAAGCGCATGAAGTCATCGACCGGAAGGCCTTTCTGCCGGGCGACCTGCTCGACGATGTCCAGGACTTCCTTTCTGCTGTAGTCATGCTGTGCCATGACGTTTTCCTCGGGGTTGATGGAGCGGCGCATGCCGCGAATCGCCAACCGGACTCATCCGTGAGTCAAGAACATGTCGGTCAACAGGAAACCCGCGCGTGGGCGGGTGCTATCAGGGCGCGACGTACTGCTGGGTCGCGCTGTCGAAGGTGTAGTGCACGGCGTCGCCGGCACCCAGCGCACGGGTCTTGCCGGGGCCTTCGATGGTGGTGCCCTTGAAGGTCACGGTCAGTCGCGGCAGGCCGTTGCCGTCGGCAGCGAAGGCCAGTTCGCCATCGCTGTCGGTGCAGGGCATTACGTTGCCTTCGTCGCAGGCGGCGCTGTTGTCCTCGCCCGTACGCACCGAGCCGACATAGCGCCAGACCTTGCTGTCCACGTCGTCTTCGCTGCGCTTGGGGTTGAACAGCAGCAGTGCATAGCCGGTGCTGCTGATGCCGCGGTCGAAGCTGCTGGTCGGCACCGCCAGCAGCAGGCGACCGTCGGCGGTGCGATGTTCAAGCGGCTGGCGCCGGGTATCGACATCGTCGGCCTTGTCGTACGCGCCCAGCGCGCCGATGGTCCATTCCTGGCCACGGAACTTCCATGGCTTCTTCGCGTCGGCGCCGGCCAGCACGAAAGTGGCCTCGGCGAGGTTGGCGCGATCATCCGGGCCAGCCGGCGACTGCTCGCCCGGCTTGCCGTAGTGCTCGCGGGTATCCCAGGAGAAACCCGTGTAATACGTGGTGCCATCGAGGGTGAAGGTGTGGCCGAACCAGAAGGTCGCCACGCTGCCGTTCTGGACCTCGTAGGAGGTCGCGCCATCACCGTCCACCTGGTAGGTGAAATACATCACGGTCGGCGCGTCGGGCGGGGTGACGGCGGTGTCGGGAGAGGTGTTCTGCATCGGGGCAACATCCTGTCGGGGCGCATCGGCAGCCTGCACGGGAGCGCCAGGCTGGGAGGACGAGGGGGCCGGATCGGCGGCGCTGCAGGCCGCAGCGGAAAGAGAGACGAGCAGGCACGCCGCGAATGCGCGCAGGGGCCGCAACGGCAGGGTCCAACATGGCTCGGGGGGGTGATGCATGCGCCTCTCCATGGTCAGCGTTGCCGGGCCAGACGGCCGGCAGGAAACCGCACCCCATCCACCTGGGACGGGAGCGAGGACATGAGCCGGTCGATTCCTTCGACCTCGCATTGAAAACCCATGCCGGGTCATCTTGGCACAGAACGGCGGCCGGTCAAAGAGGGCGGTGACAGATGCCCTTACAGTGTGATCTGGTTCTCAGATCTTGCCGTCGCGCAGGTAGTCGAACAATTCGGCGTCGCCCTTCAGGCCCAGTTTGAGCATGGCGTCGCCTTTCTGCCGGCTGATGGTGCTGACGCTCTTGTGCAGCTGCAGCGAGATCTCCTTCACTGTCATGCCGGTGCCGAGCAGCCGCAGCACTTCCACCTCGCGTGGCGACAACGGCTTGCCGTCGCCCTCGCGCATGCGCCAGCTGCCCGCAGCCTCGACCCGCTCACGCAGGCTCCGGCTGATGTAGGGCTGGCCCCGATAGACCGCCTGGATGGCCTGCGGCAGTTCGTCCATCGACGAGCTCTTGTCGACCAGGCCGAGCACGCCGCTGTCGAGCACCATGCGCAGGATCGCCAGGTTGTTGGAGACGCTGAGCATCAGCACCGGCAGGTCGGGGAAGCGGCGGCGGATCATGCCGATCATGGCGAAGCCGTCGGCCTGTGGGCTGCCCGGCATGGAATAGTCGGTCACCAGCAGGTCGCAGGGTTGGCTGCCGAGCAGGGCCATCAGCGCCTGCGCGCTGTCAGCCTCGCCGACCACGCGGCCGACCCCGCTCGATTCGATGACGGCGCGGGTACCGATACGGACCACAGGGTGGTCGTCTGCGATGATGATGCGCAAGCTCATTGCTCTAGTATGGCCACCGGGCAAGCCGGGCCGCGACCATCGCGGCCCTGTCAGGATTCTAGGAGATCGACGCCGATGCGTAGCTGGGCTGTTCGCGGGCTGGTCCTGCTGCTGGCCGTGCTGGTGCTGCCCGTGGCGCTGGCACAGGCAGTGCCTGGGCTGTTGCCGCTCAGTCCCCTGCAGCGCGAGTACCTCGCCGCCCATCCAAGCATCGTCGTGGGCCAGTATGACAGCGGCTGGCCGCCGTTCGAGTCCCTCCGTGATGGCCAGCAGGTTGGCCTGGGGCCGGATTATCTGTCGCTTCTCGCCCGTCAGCTGGGCGTGAAGGTCGAGGCGAGGCGTTATTCCGACTGGACATCCGTGCTGGATGCGGCCTGTCGTGGCGAGATCGACGTGGTAATGAATGTCGGTCTCAGTGCCGACCGCACCCAGTGCATGGTCTATACCGCTGCCTATGGCGAGGCGCCGTTGGCGCTGGTGGGGAGGCCGGGCGATCTGCGTGCTTCGAACATGCCCGACCTGGACGGATTGCGGGTGGTCATCGAGCAGGATTTCCTGACCGGACCGCAGGTGCGGGCACGTTTCCCGCGTGCGGTGCAGCTTGTCGCAAACAGCTCATTGGCTGCGCTGCAGATGGTCAGAGACGACAAAGCTGATGTCTACATAGGCAATGCCTACGTTGCCACCGAACTGATCGCACGCCAGCACCTGCAGGGTGTCGTCCTGCTGCGTCCGAGCGACCTGCCTCCCGAACGGATGCACTTCGGCGTTCCCAACAGCAAGCAACCGCTGGCCGAAGCGCTGGACCTGGCGCTGGCCGCGACCAGCCAGGCCCAGCGCGATGCACTGGCACAACGCTGGCTGCCCCTGCCGCAGTGGTCGGCATCGGCGCAGCTGGCGCTCAGCCAGGCCGAGAAGCGGGTTCTGCAACAGCCGTTGAAGATCGGCTTTGCGCCGAACGCCGCCCCATTGTCGTTCGCCGACGAGGATGGCAGGCCCAGCGGCCTGGCCAGCGAGTACCTGGCGCGGCTGATGCAGGCCGGTGCCAACCTGCAGGCGCAGAACAGCCATGACTGGTACGAGGTGCGCGAGAAGGCGCGCCGCGGCGAGCTGCAGGCGGTGATGGGCATTCCGGTCGATTCGCACTATCTGGGCCCGGACTGGGTGTACAGCCAACCCTTCATCAGCGTGCCGAACGTGATCGTCAGCCGCCACGACAGCCCGGCGCTGCTGGGCCTGTCCGACCTCCAGGACAAGCGCGTACTGCTGTCGGATCCGGAGCGCGTACGCGGTTACGTGCTGCAGCAGGCGCCGCAGGCCAGGATCGTCGCCGCGCGCAGCGCCGAACAGGCCATGCAACGCCTGATCGATGGTGAGGCCGACGCCTACGTGGGCAATCTGGCCCTGGTCGACCACCTGCTGCGCACGCGTTTCCCGGGGCGCCTGCAGGTTGCCGCGCCCGCGGGCTTCAACGACCAGCTGGCACTGGCCGTGGAGCGCCGGCATGCGGCGCTCGCCACGACCTTCGATCGCTTGCTGCTGCAGATGACGCCACGCGAGCGCGAAGCGCTGCGCGGCGACTGGCTGGCGGTGGAGTACCACAACGGCATCGACTGGCGAAGCACGCTGCGCTGGGGTGTACCGCTGCTGCTGGTGCTGCTGACCGCGCTGCTGGTGCATGGCATCGGCTACTGGCGCCTGCGTCGCGAGGTGGCCGGGCGCCGCCAGCTGGAGCAGCGCCTGGCCGAAGTGACCGACAACCTGCCTGCCGTGGTCTACCAGGCCCGTCGCGAGGTTGATGGCACGCTCAGCTTCCCGTTCATTGCCGGTGACCTCCAGGCGCTGTTCGGGATCACCCGGCAGCAGGCTGAGCAGGACGCCACGATGTTGCTGGAACGCGTCGAAGAGGACGATCGCGCGCGCATCCTGCAGGTGGTCGAACAGGCCGCGCACCAGTTCGCACCGCTCATGCTGGAATTCCGCCTGCGGGGCGATGGAGCGGGCCCGCGTTGGGTGCGCACCCAGGCGCAACCCTATGCCGCCGAAGCCGGTGTGGTGACCTGGAGTGGCTACTGGGTGGATGCCAGCGAGGCTCGTGCACAAGCGGACGCCCTGACCGCAGCCAAGGCCGAGGCCGAGCAGGCGGCCGAGGCGAAATCCCGCTTCCTGGCCACCATGAGCCATGAGATCCGCACGCCGATGAGTGGCGTGCTGGGGATGCTGGAAGTGCTGGCGCACTCACCGCTGGATGCAGAACAGAAACGCATCCTTGGCGTGATCGAGGATTCGGCGCAGATGCTCCGGCAGATCCTTGACGACATCCTTGACTACTCGCGGCTGGAGGCCAACGCATTGCGGCTGGAGCCGGTACCGCAGCCGCTGCGGCCGTTGCTGGAAAGCGTGTGCCGGTTGTTGTCGGCGCAGGCCAGTGCACGTGGGCTGGGCCTGCACGTGCAGATCGATCCGCAGCTGGCAGCCGCGCACGAAGTGGATGGCGTGCGTCTGCGCCAGATCGTGTTCAACCTGCTCAGCAACGCCATCAAGTTCACCGTGCGCGGCGAAGTGCGGCTGCAGCTGGAAGTGCTGGGGCCGACCGCCGAAGACGGCAGCCAGCCGCTGTGCCTGAGCGTCACCGATACCGGCATCGGCATCGCACCGGAACAGCTGCAGCACCTGTTTGCGCCGTTCACCCAGGCCGGTGCGTACATCCAGCGCGACCATGGTGGAACCGGCCTGGGCCTGAGCATCTGCCAGCGCCTGGTGCAGATGATGGACGGCGAGCTGGAACTGCACAGCACGCTGGGCGAGGGCACCCGCGCCGAGGTGCGGCTGTCGCTGGTGGAAGCCGGCAGCAGTGATGTTGAAGCGCTGGTCGCCGAGCAGGAACAGGCGGCGCTGCTGCCGCCGGCGCTGCGCCAGGCACGCGTGCTGGTGATCGAAGATCATCCGACCAACCAGGCGATGATGGCCTGGCGGCTGCAGCAACTGGGTGTACCACATGTGCTGGTCGGCGATGGCCAGCAGGGGCTGGATCGCCTGGCATCGGAGCACTTTGATCTGGTCATTACCGATTGCCGGATGCCGGTACTGGGTGGTTTCGCCTTCACCCGCCTGCTGCGCGAACGCGAAGGCCGCAACGGCCAGCCGCGGCTGACCGTACTGGCGCTGACCGCCAGCGTGCTGGACGACGATGCACGTCGTTGCCGTGAAGCCGGGATGGATGAGGTGCTGGCCAAGCCATTGTCATTGGCGACACTGCGCGCGGCACTGCTGCGCTGGTTGCCGCAGGCGCAGGGGCAACGGTTCGAGGAGCCGCTGGCCGAGTCCGCTGCCGTCGATGACAGGACGCTGCCCGATCTGGACAGCCTGCAGCGGCGCTTCGGCTCACGTGCGGTCGCCGAGCAGTTGCGCGACAGCCTGCTGCAGGCCAGTGCAGGTGACCTGGCCGCTGTGCAGTGCGCGCTGGAGGCCGGCGACCGTGAGGCTGCCGCGCTGCACCTGCATCGCCAGGCCGGTGGCTTGGGCGCGGTGGGAGCGACGGTGCTGGCTGCGCAGGCCAATGCCCTGGTCGAGCGCCTGCAGGATGCGGCCGAGACCGATCCGGTGCCGTTGTTCACCGCGGTGGCGGCATTCGTGGCGCGGCTGCAACAGCAGTTGCAGCGCCTGGCTCACTGAGCCGACTGCTGCTGCAGGTAGGCGATCACCAGCGCACGGCGTTCGGCGCTGGGGAAGGCGTTGTACATGCGTGTGCCCGGTACAACATGGGTGGGTGACTGCAGGAACGCATCCAGGGTCTGCGCGGACCAGGTGATGTCGGCGCGGCGCATGCCGTCGGAATAGCCGTAGTCGGGCAGGCTGCCGGCGCGCCGGCCGATCACGCCGTGCAGGTTCGGGCCGAAGCGGTGGATGCCGCCAGGCTGCACGGTGTGGCAGCCGGCACACAACTCGAACGCGCGTTGCATGGCCTGCTGCTGCGCCTGTTCCGGCGTGGCGGGCGCTGCAGGCGGGCGCCGGCAGGCCGTGGCGGCCAGGGCCACGGCAACAGCGATGAGCAGGAATGATGCACGCATGGGCGGGCAGGATAGCGGTGCGCGGCAGGCGACGGGCTGCGACGCTCGGTCGCAGCCCGTGGCGTCACATGCCCGAGTAGTTCGGGCCGCCGCCGCCCTGCGGGGTCACCCACACGATGTTCTGGGTGGGGTCCTTGATGTCGCAGGTCTTGCAGTGCACGCAGTTCTGCGCGTTGATCTGCAGGCGCGCGCTGTCGGCTTCGCCAACGAACTCGTACACGCCGGCCGGGCAGTAGCGCGCTTCCGGGCCTGCGTACTCGGCCAGGTTCACCTTCACCGGAATGCTCGGGTCCTTCAGCGTCAGGTGGCTGGGCTGGTTCTCGTCGTGGTTGGTGCTGCTCAGGAACACCGAGCTGAGCCGGTCGAAAGTCAGCACGCCATCCGGCTTCGGGTAGGCGATGCGGGTGTGCTTGGCCGCCGGTTCCAGGCAGGCGTGGTCGGGCTGGGTGCGGTGCAGGGTCCACGGCGGGTTGCGCACGCCCAGCTTGGGAAGCAGCCATTGCTCCACGCCGGTCATCAGCGTGGCCACGGTCTGGCCCTTCTTGAACCACTGCTTGAAGTTCTTGGCCTGCTGCAGTTCGGTGAACAGCCAGCTGGCTTCGAACGCCGTCGGGTAGGCACTCAGTTCATCGTGCTGGCGGTCGGCGGCCAGTGCATCGAACGCGGCGTCGGCGCACAGCATGCCGGTCTTGATCGCGGCGTGGCTGCCCTTGATGCGGCTGGCGTTGAGGTAGCCGGCCTCGCAGCCGACCAGCGCGCCACCGGGGAACACGGTCTTCGGCAGCGACAGCAGGCCACCGGCGGTGATCGCACGCGCGCCGTAACCGATGCGGGTGCCACCCTCCAGGTGCTTGCGGATGGACGGATGGGTCTTGAAACGCTGGAACTCTTCAAACGGGCTCAGCCACGGGTTCCTGTAGTCCAGGCCGACCACGTAGCCGATGGCGACCTTGCCGCCGTCGGCGTGGTACAGGAACGCGCCGCCGTAGGTGTCGCTGTCCAGCGGCCAGCCGGCGGCATGCACCACCAGGCCCGGCTCATGCTTGGCCGGGTCGATCTGCCACAGTTCCTTGATGCCGATGCCGTAGGCCTGCGGGTCCTTGCCTTCGTCCAGCTTGTAGCGGGCGATCAGCTGGCGGCCGAGGTGGCCGCGTGCGCCTTCGGCGAAGATCGTGTACCTGGCGTGCAGCGCCATGCCGCGCTCGAAGGCCGGGCCGATGCTGCCGTCCTTCTCGATGCCCATGTCGCCGGTCGCCACGCCGATCACTTCACCGTTGTCGCCATACAGCACTTCGGCGGCGGCAAAGCCCGGGAAGATCGCCACTTCCAGCGCCTCGGCCTGCTGCGCCAGCCAGCGGGTCACTTCGCCCAGGCTGATGATGTAGTTGCCTTCGTTGTGGAAGCACTCCGGCAGCAGCGCGTTGGGCGTGCTGCGTGCGCCGGTTTCGCTGAGGAACAGGAATTCGTCGCGGGTGACCTTCTGCTTCAGCGGTGCGCCACGCTCGGCCCAGTCCGGGAACAGTTCGGTCAGCGCGCGCGGATCCATCACCGCGCCGGACAGCACGTGCGCGCCTGGTTCGGACCCCTTCTCCAGCACGCACACCGACAATTCGCGGCCGGCTTCGATCGCGCGCTGGCGCAGGCGGATCGCGGTGGCCAGGCCGGCGGGGCCGGCGCCGACGATCACCACGTCGAATTCCATTACTTCACGCGGGGGCAGGGCGTTGGCTTCAGCGCTCATCGATTGCATGACTCGTGGGTAGGGCCGGCATCGGGGCCACCGGCGGTGCCTGGGAATCGCGCGTGCGGCCACGGGCGAAACGGTTGTTTGAATGTGTCAGGGTACCGGGACGCGCGTGATCGAGCTAGATCGCCGATGTTCACACCCGGATTGCTGCAATGCAGCGTAGGGCCGCAGCTCTGGTGGGTGCCGACCTTGGTCGGCACGCTCTGCCCGGATGACCGACAATGGCCCGGTCCTGACTGCGCGTGAGTGCCATGGCTTTGCATCCGTACGATCTGCTCGATGTCCGTTCCCTGCTCAACGAGGAAGAGCGCGCGGTGCAGGAGAGCGTCGCCCGTTTCACCAACGAGCGCGTGCTGCCGATCATCGGCGATGCCTTCGACCAGGCCCGCTTCCCCGATGAACTGGTGCCGGAGATCGCGTCACTGGGCCTGCTCGGTGCGACCCTGCCGACCGAGTACGGCGGTAGTGGCCTCGGCGCGGTCAGCTACGGCCTGATCTGCCAGGAGCTGGAGCGCGGCGATTCGGGCCTGCGCAGCTTCGTCTCGGTGCAGAGCTCGCTGTGCATGTACCCGATCTACGCCTATGGCAGCGAGGAACAGCGCCAGCAGTGGCTGCCGGCGATGGCGCGCGGCGAACTGATCGGCTGCTTCGGCCTGACCGAGGCGCATGGGGGTTCCGATCCGGCCAGCATGAAGACCCGCGCGGTGCGCGACGGCAGCGACTGGCGCATCAGCGGCAGCAAGATGTGGATCACCAGCGGCCCGGTGGCCGACCTGGCCATCGTCTGGGCGCAGACCGAGGACGGCATCCAGGGTTTCGTGCTGGAAAAGGGCATGGCCGGCTTCACCACGCAGGAGATCAAGCACAAGATGAGCCTGCGCGCATCGCTGACCGGGGCGCTGTTCTTCGATGACGTGCGCGTGCCTGACAGCCACCGGCTGCCGAACGTGAAGGGCCTGAAGGGGCCGCTGGGCTGCCTGACCCAGGCCCGCTATGGCATCAGCTGGGGCCCGATCGGTGCGGCGATTGCCTGCCTGGATGAAGCACTGGGTTATGCCAAGGAGCGCGTGCTGTTCGGTCGCCCGCTGGCGGCCACGCAGAGCGCGCAGATCAAGCTGGCCGAGATGGCCCGCCGCATCACCACCGCGCAGCTGCTGGCCCTGCAGCTGGGCCGCCTGAAGGAAGCTGGCCAGCTGCAGCCGCAGCAGGTCAGCCTGGCCAAGTGGAACAACTGCCGCATGGCGATCGACATCGCCCGCGAATGCCGTGACCTGCTGGGTGGCGCCGGCATCACCACCGAACACGTGGCGATCCGGCACGCGCTGAACCTCGAATCGGTGATCACCTATGAAGGCACCGAGACCGTGCACCAGCTGGTGATCGGCCGCGAACTGACCGGCATCAACGCGTTCTGAGTGCACCGGTAGTGCCGGCCGCTGGCCGGCATTGAGTTGGTAGTGCCGGCCGCTGGCCGGCATTGCCCAGTAGCGTATTCGCAGGCGAGCGATCGGTGTACCGAACCGCGCACCGTACCGAGATGGGTTCAAGGACAGCCTGTACCGCGCGGCTGTTGGGTCCGCCTTGAAGCGAGCCGAGCACCGCAGGTCCGGCGGGGGCGAAGAGGCGCGGGTGTCTGAGCGCAGCGAGTTCCGCGCCGTCCCCCGGCGGGCCGAGGAGCGCAGGGCACCGGTGCGCAGCACCGGCTCGCGGATGGCGGCGCGTTTCTTTTGGTTACTTTTCTTTCCGCGCGGAAAGAAAAGTAACGCCCATGAACGCATGCGCCCGCCACAGCAACGACCAGGCAGAAGAGAGACGCGTGGCGTTACGCGCCGCCGGCAAACCCATGCTGCCGCCACGCTTCGTACATCACCACGGCAACGGTGTTGGAAAGATTGAGGCTGCGGTTGTCCGGCCGCATCGGCAGGCGCAGGCGGCGGCCATCGGGCAAGGCATCGAGCACGTCCTGCGGCAGGCCGCGGCTTTCCGGGCCGAACAGGAAGGCATCACCGTCTTCGAACGCCACGCTGTCATAGCGGACGCTGGCACGCGTACTGAGGGCGAACAACCGCTTCGGTGCGATCCGCGCCAGCGCGGTGTCCAGGTCGGGGTGCACCTGCAGGCGCGAATACTCGTGGTAGTCCAGGCCGGCGCGCTTGAGCTGCTTGTCTTCCAGTGCGAAGCCGAGCGGCTCGACCAGGTGCAGCTGCGCGCCGGTGTTGGCGCAGAGCCGGATCACATTGCCCGTGTTGGGCGGGATTTCCGGTTGGAACAGGATCACGTGGAACTGGGGCGCGGCATTCATCGGCGCAGTGTACCTGCGACGACCGCCGCCTTTACGGCGCACGCCCTGCGCGAGGCAGGGCGGCACCGCTTACGGGCGCAGCAGGACCTGGGCGGTTTCGGTGGCCAGGGCCTGCAGGTCGGCGGCGCTCGGACGCACCTGCAGGGCCGGCAGGTTGACGATCACCTGGTTGGCGACGCTGGTGGCGGCGGCAGCCAGGGTCGCGGCGTAGCGCTGGGCTTCCAGTTCGGCGGCCAGGGCGACGCGCTGTTCCAGGCTCGGGCGCACTTCCACCGAGGCCAGGGTGGTGATCGGCATCGCGGCGGCGACCGGGGCGGCGACGTAGCCGCTGCGCTCGGCCAGCTGGTCGGCACTTGGGCGCACTTCCACGGTGGCCAGGGTCGGGATGCCGCTGGCCTGTTCCCAGGCCTGCTGGGCCAGCTGGTCGGCGGCCGGGCGAACCTGCACGGTGGACAGAGTCTTGATGGATTCGGAGGCCTGCACCGACGAAACAACCGCGGTGCCGGCGATCAGGGCGATGGCGATGGCAATGGTCTTGGCGTTCATGACGGGGCCTGTTTAGTGTTGGTGATCAGTGGTGTGGTAGTAAGGTAGTACACCAATTCTGGGCTTGCAAGGAAAATTTTCGATTTCCTGCGTTTGTTCAGTCTTCAGTCAGCTTTTGTCTGAAGCCCTTCCTGGTGCAGGAAGTACCAAGCAATCCCCGTGCCAACTTTTAATTATTGATTTGCAAGGGTTTTATGGTCATCGAAAAGTGTCCGGCGGGCGGACACCTGTCCATTCGATGTGCTGCGGACACTGTCCGGACGTTGCTGGCGGGTGCTTGTGACGGCTCGGACAGGGCAGATCGGCGCTGCGGATGGCGCACAGGGGCAAACACCCCCAGTGACTGGCGACCGATTCCTGCCGTTGCGCGCGCACGCTAGGATCGGGGTTCACCTATGTGACCAAGGATCCGGATATGTCTCTCGCCCTTCGCCCGCGCACTGCGCTGCTGGCCGTTGCCCTCAGCACCGCCCTGGGCACGCTTGTGCCTTCCCATGCGTTGGCGGCAAAGCCGGCCGCACCGGCCAAGGTCGATATCCCGTATGAGCAGTTCACCCTGCCCAACGGCCTGCGCGTGATCGTGCACACCGATCGCAAGGCGCCGATCGTCGCGGTCAACGTCTGGTATCACGTCGGCAGCAAGGACGAACCGGCCGGCCGCACCGGCTTCGCGCACCTGTTCGAACACCTGATGTTCCAGGGCAGCGAAAACCACGACGGCGAATTCTTCGAGCCGTTCAAGCAGGTCGGCGCCACCAACCAGAACGGCACCACCAATACCGATCGCACCAACTACTTCGAGAACGTGCCCACCACTGCGCTGGACATGGCGCTGTGGATGGAATCGGACCGCATGGGCCATCTGGTCGGTGCGATCGACCAGGCGGCGCTGGACGAGCAGCGTGGCGTGGTGCAGAACGAGAAGCGCCAGGGCGAGAACCAGCCCTACGGCCAGGCCTGGGACCAGCTCAACAAGGCGCTGTATCCAGTTGGCCACCCGTACCACCACGGCGTGATCGGTTCGATGAACGATCTGAACGCGGCGTCGCTGGATGACGTGAAGACCTGGTTCCGCACCTGGTACGGCCCGAACAACGCCGTGCTGGTGCTGGCTGGCGACATCGACCTGGCCACCGCCAAGGAAAAGGTTGGCAAGTACTTCGGCAGCATCCCGGCCGGCCCGACCATGGCGCAGCCGGCGGTGAACGTGGCCAAGCGCAGCACCGATACGCGCGAGACGATGACCGACAAGGTGCCGCAGGCGCGTATCTACCGCGCCTGGAACGTGCCGCAGGTCGGTACCACCGAGGTCGATCAGCTGCAGCTGTTCGCGCAGGTACTGGGCGGCGCCAAGTCCTCGCGGCTGAGCCAGCGCCTGCAGCACCAGGACAAGCTGGTGGACAGCATCGCGGCAGGCCTGTCGACGTCGCAGCTGGGTTCGAACTTCGTGATCATGGCGACGGTCAAGCAGGGCCAGGACCCTGCCAAGGTCGAGAAGATCATCGACGAGGAACTGGACCGGCTGATCAAGCAGGGCCCGACCGCGGCCGAGCTGGAACGCGCCAAGACCGGTGCCCGCGCCGGTTTCATCCGCGGCATCGAACGCATCGGCGGCTTCGGCGGCAAGGCCGACGCACTGGCCGAGTGCGCGGTGTTCACCGGCGACCCGGGCTGCTTCCGCACCTCGCTGGCCAACATCGAGAAGGCCAGTGCCGCTGATCTGAGCCGTCTGGGCGCGCAGTGGCTGGACAAGGGCAGCCACACCCTGGTGATTGCACCGGGTGAGCGCGTGGCGCTGAAGGAAGACCCGAGCCAGGCGCCGAAGCCGTTCAACGTGCCGGCGGTGGACCCCAAGTACAGCACGCTGCCCGAGCAGGTGGACCGCAAGGCCGGCGTACCGCAGACCCGCGAGTTCCCGCAGCTGAAGTTCCCGGCGCTGCAGCGCGCCACGCTGAAGAACGGCACCCAGGTGATCCTGGCCGAGCGCCACGAGATTCCGGTGGTGCAGTTCAGCTACCAGTTCCCGGGTGGCTTCAGCGCCGACCAGGGCCGCAAGCCGGGCACCGCCAACTTCACCATGAGCCTGATGACCGAAGGCGCCGGCAAGCTCGGCTCGCTGGCCTTCGCCGATGCCGCAGACGCACTGGGCGCCAGCCTGGATGCCTCGGCCGGCTTGGACTCCATGAGCGTGGACCTGTCGGCGCTGAAGGAAAACCTGGCACCGTCGCTGGCGCTGTATCGGGACCTGCTGCGCGAACCGCGCTTCGAGCAGGGCGAGATCGACCGGGTCAAGGCGAGCTGGATTGCCGGCATCCAGCAGGAGAAGGTCAACCCGGGCGCGGTGGCGATGCGCGTGCTGCCGCCGCTGCTGTACGGCAAGGGCCACCCGTATGCCATTCCGTTCACCGGCAGCGGTGACGAAGCAGCGATCAACGGCCTGACCCGCGAAGACCTGGTCGACTTCCACCACGACTGGCTGCGGCCGCAGAACGGCACCCTGATCGTGGTCGGTGACACCACCCTGGCCGAGATCGTGCCGCTGCTGGACAAGCAGCTGGGCGACTGGAAGGCTGCGGGCGACGCCCCGCAGGTGAAGGCCGCCACCGATGTGGCATTGCCGAAGGGCCCGCGCGTGTTCCTGATCGACCAGCCGGGTGCGGTGCAGGCCAACCTGTTCGCAGGGCAGGTGGTGGCGCCGTCCAGCGCCACCAGCTCGACCCGCTTCGATATTGCCAACGGCGTGATCGGCGGCGACTTCACCTCGCGCCTGAACATGAACCTGCGTGAGGACAAGCACTGGTCATACGGTGCGCGCAGCAGCGCGATCAACTCGGTGGGCCAGCGCCCGTGGATGGCCAGCGCGCCGGTGCAGATCGACAAGACCGGCCCGGCGATGGCGGAAATGCGCAAGGAAATCGCCGCGTTCGCCGATGGCAGCAAGCCGGCCACCGCCGCCGAGGTCAACCGCATCCGCAACATCCAGACCCTCAGCCTGCCCGGTGCCTACGAGACCGCCAGCGCGGTCGCCTCGACCATCGGTTCGATCGTGCAGTTCAAGCGTCCGGACGACTACGTGCTGCGTCGCAAGGCCGAGATCGAGGCGATGACCCCGGCGCAGGTGCAGCAGGCCGCCGCCGAGATCAAGCCACAGGCGCTGACCTGGGTGGTGGTGGGTGATCTCAAGCAGACCGAAGCGGCCGTGCGTGCGCTGAACCTGGGCGAGGTGACGGTGATCGACGCCGAAGGCAACCCGGTCAAGAAGTAAGGGATGCGCCTGCCCGCCCCCGCGGGCAGGCCTCCCCAGGTAGTGCCGGCCGCTGGCCGGCAACCTTGCTCTGGTAGTGCCGGCCGCTGGCCGGCAACGCCGTGACCCGAAGGCGGGGTCACAGCCCCCTGCGGGGGATCCGTCCCCCCCACCGGCTACCCCCGATTCAGGCGGTTCAGGCAGAATCCCTCCATACCCTTCCAGGATCTGCCCATGCGCGTTCTGCTGCTTTCCTCCCTGCTGCTCACCGTCACCGCCTGTACCTGGGTGCCGATCGAACCGGCCGGCAAGGCGACCCGCGTGCTGCCGGCAGGCCCGGTTCCCGCTGGCTGCATTGCCAAGGGCGAGGTGGTGGTGACCGTGAAGAGCAAGGTCGGCTTCTACAACCGCAACCCGCTGCGCGTGCAGGAAGAGCTGGAAACCCTGGCCCGCAACGAGGCCCCGAGCGCAGGCGCCAATGCCGTGCAGGCCGCCGCGGCCCCGGCCGATGGCAGCCAGCGCTTCGCCGCATTCCAGTGCCCGCCGCGCTGAACGCTTCACCATACGGCCAAGGCTGAATTCGTAAAGATGCGGTGAAGGCCCCGGGGGTTATAGAATAGCGCCCCCTTTTGCCTGAGCCTTGGCGCTAACCTCGATGCTCTTCAAGAATGTCTCGATCGCCGGCCTGGCACACGTCGACGCGCCGCATACGCTGACCACCAAGGAAATCAACGAACGCCTGCAGCCGACGTTGGATCGCCTGGGTATCCGCACCGACGTGCTCGGCGACATCGCCGGCATCCACGCGCGCCGCCTGTGGGACAACGGCGTGCTGGCGTCCGACGCTGCCACCATGGCAGGCCGCAAGGCACTGGAAGACGCAGGCATCAATGCGACGCAGGTTGGCCTGCTGGTCAACACCTCGGTCAGTCGCGACTACCTGGAGCCGTCCACGGCTTCCATCGTCTCGGGCAACCTCGGCGTCAGCGACGAGTGCATGACCTTCGACGTCGCCAATGCCTGCCTGGCCTTCATCAACGGCATGGATATCGCCGCGCGCATGATCGAGCGCGGCGACATCGACTACGCGCTGGTGGTGGACGGCGAGACCGCCAACCTGGTGTACGAGAAGACCCTGGAGCGCATGACCGCCCCGGACGTCACCGCTGACGATTTCCGCAACGAGCTGGCCGCCCTGACCACCGGTTCGGGTGCCGCGGCGATGGTGATGGCGCGCTCGGAGCTGGTGCCGGACGCGCCGCGCTACAAGGGCGGCGTGACGCGCTCGGCCACCGAGTGGAACCAGCTGTGCCTGGGCAACCTGGACCGCATGGTCACCGACACCCGCCTGCTGCTGATCGAAGGCATCAAGCTGGCACAGAAGACCTTCACCGCTGCCAAGATCGCCTTGGGCTGGGCCGTGGAAGAGCTGGACCAGTTCGTGATCCACCAGGTCAGCCAGCCGCACACCGCCGCGTTCATCAAGAACTTCGGCATCGACCCGAAGAAGGTGATGACCATCTTCGGCGAGCACGGCAACATCGGCCCGGCCTCGGTGCCGATCGTGCTGAGCAAGCTCAAGCAGCTGGGCAAGCTGAAGAAGGGCGATCGCATCGCGCTTCTGGGTATCGGCTCGGGCCTGAACTGCTCGATGGCTGAAGTGGTCTGGTAAAAGAGTCACCGCTGACCTGCTGCACGACGGGCAGCGATGATTTTTCCAAGTGTTCAAGGGCCGGTTTACCGGCCCTTTCTACAGGTGCGATCCGATGTCCCAGCTTCCCGGTTACCCCGCCCACCCGCAGCGCTTCGAGGTACGCCCCGGCCTGTCGATGAACTATCTCGACGAAGGCCCGCGCGACGGCGAGGTGGTGGTGATGGTGCATGGCAACCCGTCGTGGAGCTATTACTGGCGCACGCTGGTCGCCGGCCTGTCGGACACGTACCGCTGCATCGTGCCGGACCACATCGGCATGGGCCTGTCGGACAAGCCCGATGACAGCCGCTACGAGTACACGCTGCAGTCGCGCGTGGACGACCTCGATGCGCTGCTCAAGCACCTGGGCATCACCGGTCCGGTGACCCTGGCGGTGCACGACTGGGGCGGCATGATCGGTTTCGGCTGGGCGCTGTCGCACCACGACCAGGTCAAGCGCCTGGTGGTGCTCAATACCGCTGCATTCCCGATGCCGGCGGCGAAGAAGATGCCGTGGCAGATCGCGCTGGGCCGCCACTGGAAGATCGGCGAGTGGATCATCCGGACCTTCAACGCGTTCTCCTCCGGTGCCTCGTGGCTGGGCGTGGAGCGGAAGATGCCGGCCGACGTGCGCCGCGCCTACGTGTCGCCGTACAACAGCTGGGCCAACCGCATCAGCACCATCCGCTTCATGCAGGACATCCCGCTGTCGCCGGCCGACAAGGCGTGGTCGCTGCTGGAGCGTGCCGGCAAGGCGCTGCCGTCGTTCGCCGACCGGCCGGCCTTCCTCGGCTGGGGCCTGCGCGACTTCGTGTTCGACCACCACTTCCTGAAGGGCTTCCAGGCCGCGCTGCCGCGGGCCCAGGTACATGCGTTCGAGGATGCCGGGCATTACGTGCTGGAAGACAAGCACGAGGTGCTGGTGCCGGAGATCCGCGCCTTTCTGGACAAGAACCCGATCTGATCGGTGTGCCGACCAACGGTCGGCACCCACCCCTTCCTCTTCCGGTGGGTGCCGACCGTTGGTCGGCACACCCGAACGGTTGATGAGGTTGCCGGCCAGCGGCCGGCACTACCATTACGCGGCGACCGGCGCCTGCGGCGGCGAGGAAGGGCTGTTGCCGTTGTCGTCCGGATGGTCGTCGTCGTTGTCGGCGTCATCGCGCCAGCGCCAGTCGGCCGGCGTCAACGGATCCAGGCCATAGGCGATGCGCGCCTTGTCGCACTGCGGGCTGGCCTTGCCGTACTCCCACGATGCATCCACCTCGCGGCACACGCTGGGCCGGTTGGGATGGATGGTGCAGCGTGAATACACGCCGATCTGCGCATCCAGCGCCACGCAGCGCACCGGCTTGGAATGGGTGCCGCGCATGCACAGGCGGTGCGGGTCCAGCACCTCGGTGAGCTGGTGCGGCACGCCGCCGGGGGTGACCTCGTCTGATTCCATCCAGTGGAAGGCCACGCGGTACTGGGTGCAGCAGGCGCCGCAGGTCATGCAGGGATGTTGCATGGGCAAGCCGCCTCGGGCGGCAGTCGGAATCAGGAACGAGGGTGCGGATTTTCCACGAAGTGGGCCGCCGCGCAAGAAATTCCGTAAGCGGCGACAATGAACGGATGAACCGACCCTGCAATATTGCCGCCCGCTTGCCTGAACTGGCGCGTGAACGGCCTGATCAGATCGCCATCCGCTGCCCTGGCCGCCGTGGCGCCGGCAACGGCATGGCCGCCTACGACGTGACCCTGGATTACCGCCAGCTGGACGCCCGCAGCGACGCCATGGCGGCCGGCCTGGCCGGCTACGGGATCGGCCGTGGAGTGCGCACGGTGGTGATGGTGCGGCCGTCGCCGGAGTTCTTCCTGCTGATGTTTGCCCTGTTCAAGCTGGGCGCGGTGCCGGTGCTGGTCGACCCGGGCATCGACAGGCGCGCGCTGAAGCAGTGCCTGGACGAGGCGCAGCCGGAGGCCTTCATCGGCATTCCGCTGGCGCACGTGGCGCGGCTGGTGCTGCGCTGGGCCCCCTCGGCGGCGCGCCTGGTGACCGTGGGCCGCCGCCTCGGCTGGGGCGGGACCACGCTGGCCGCGCTGGAGCGCGCCGGCGCCAAGGGTGGGCCGATGCTGGCCGCCACCGACGGCGAGGACATGGCCGCGATCCTGTTCACCAGCGGCTCCACCGGCGTGCCCAAGGGCGTGGTCTACCGCCACCGCCACTTCGTCGGCCAGATCCAGCTGCTGGGCAGCGCCTTCGGCATGGAAGCGGGCGGGGTGGACCTGCCGACCTTCCCGCCGTTCGCCCTGTTCGATCCTGCGCTGGGCCTGACCTCGGTCATCCCGGACATGGACCCGACCCGGCCGGCACAGGCCGACCCGGCCCGCCTGCATGACGCCATCCAGCGCTTCGGCGTGACCCAGCTGTTCGGCTCGCCGGCGCTGATGCGGGTGCTGGCGAAGCATGGCCGGCCGCTGCCGACGGTGACCCGGGTGACCTCGGCGGGTGCGCCGGTGCCGCCGGACGTGGTCGCCACCATCCGCAGCCTGCTGCCGGCCGACGCGCAGTTCTGGACGCCGTACGGCGCCACCGAGTGCCTGCCGGTGGCGGTGGTCGAAGGCCGCGAGCTGGAACGCACGCGCGCCGCCACCGAGGCCGGTGCCGGCACCTGCGTGGGCAGCGTGGTGGCGCCGAACGAAGTGCGCATCATCGCCATCGATGACGCGCCGCTGGCCGACTGGTCGCAGGCGCGCGTGCTGGCGGTCGGCGAAGTGGGAGAAATCACGGTGGCTGGCCCGACCGCCACCGACAGCTACTTCAACCGCCCGCAGGCCACGGCTGCAGCGAAGATCCGCGAGACGCTGGCCGATGGCAGCACCCGCGTGGTGCATCGCATGGGCGACGTCGGTTACTTCGATGCGCAGGGTCGCCTGTGGTTCTGCGGGCGCAAGACGCAGCGCGTGGAAACCGCGCGCGGACCGCTGTACACCGAACAGGTCGAGCCGGTGTTCAACACCGTCGCAGGCGTGGCGCGTACCGCGCTGGTCGGTGTCGGCGCCGCCGGTGCGCAGGTACCGGTGCTGTGCGTGGAACTGCTGCGCGGCCAGTCCGACAGCCCGGCGCTGCAGGAAGCGCTGCGTGCGCATGCCGCAGCGCGCACGCCTGAGGCCGGCCTGCAGCACTTCCTGGTGCATCCGGCGTTCCCCGTCGATATCCGTCACAACGCCAAGATCGGCCGCGAGAAGCTCGCCGTCTGGGCCAGCGCCGAACTGGAGAAGCGCGCATGAAGATCCTGGTCACCGGTGGTGGTGGGTTCCTTGGCCAGGCGCTGTGCCGCGGGCTGGTCGAACGTGGCCACCAGGTACTGGCGTTCAACCGCAGCCATTACCCGGAGCTGCAGGTGATGGGCGTGGGCCAGATCCGTGGCGACCTGGCCGACCCGCAGGCGGTCCTGCATGCGGTGGCCGGCGTCGATGCGGTATTCCACAACGGTGCCAAGGCCGGTGCGTGGGGCAGCTACGACAGCTACCACCAGGCCAATGTGGTCGGCACCGACAACGTCATCGCCGCCTGCCGTGCGCACGGTATCGGCCGGCTGGTCTACACCTCCACGCCCAGCGTGACGCACCGGGCCACCCACCCGGTAGAAGGCCTCGGCGCCGACGAAGTGCCGTACGGCGAAGATTTCCAGGCGCCCTATGCGGCCACCAAGGCGATTGCCGAACAGCGCGTGCTGGCGGCCAATGACGCGTCGCTGGCGACGGTGGCGCTGCGTCCGCGCCTGATCTGGGGCCCTGGCGACCAGCAGCTGGTACCGCGCCTGGCCGAACGTGCACGACAGGGCCGCCTGCGCCTGGTGGGCGATGGCAGCAACAAGGTCGATACCACCTACATCGACAACGCCGCGCTTGCCCACTTCCTCGCCTTCGAGGCACTGGCGCCCGGTGCCGCATGTGCAGGCAAGGCCTACTTCATTTCCAACGGCGAACCGCTGCCGATGCGCGAGCTGGTCAACAAGCTGCTGCAGGCGGTGGGTGCACCGACCGTGGACAAGGCGATCAGCTTCAAGACCGCGTACCGTATCGGCGCCATCTGCGAGCGGCTGTGGCCGCTGCTGCGCCTGCGTGGCGAGCCGCCGTTGACCCGGTTCCTGGCCGAACAGCTGTGCACGCCGCACTGGTACAGCATGGAGCCCGCCCGCCGTGACTTCGGCTATGTGCCGCAGGTCAGCATCGAAGAAGGGCTGCGCAGGCTGAAGGCTTCATCTGCTGCTTAGATCGCCGTCACTGGTTGCACACCGCAGGATCGGGAGGATGGACCCACGCCATCCAAGGCTCGACCACCCGCGAGGAGCGCCATGCTGCATTACGCCATCATTTTCTTTGTCATCGCCATCATCGCCGCCGTTCTGGGTTTCTCCGGTATCGCCGGCGCCGCAACGAACATCGCCTGGATCCTGTTCGTGGTGTTCCTGATCCTTGCGGTGATCTCGATGTTCCGCAAGCGAGGCTAGCCGGTAGTGCCGGCCGCTGGCCGGCATCGCTTTCCGCAGAGTCGAGCCATGCTCGACTCTGCGGGCGATCACCACGTTACACAGCGCTCTGCAGCCCGCGATCGGCCTCATGGCGTACCAGCGCCAGTTCGATCAGGCGCGTGATCAGCGTGGTGTAGTCAACACCGCTGGCGCCCCACAGCTTCGGGTACATGCTGATGCGGGTGAAGCCCGGCAGCGTGTTGACCTCGTTGATGACGATCTCGCCGTCTGCGGTGAGGAACACATCCACGCGCGCCATGCCCGCACACTCCAGCGCCTGGTAGGCCTGCCGCGCGATCTGCTGGATGCGCGCCTGGGTGGCGGCGTCGATGTCGGCCGGCACCACCACGTCAGCGCCATTGGCATTGATGTACTTGGTGTCGTAGGCGTAGAACTCGTCGTGCACCACCACCTCGCCGCATACGCTGGCCTGCGGGTGCTCGTTGCCCAGCACCGCGCATTCGATCTCGCGGCCGGCCACCGCCGATTCCACCAGCACCTTGTGGTCGTAGCGCAGCGCCAATGCCAGTGCCTCGGCAAAGCCCGCCGCATCCTTGACCTTGCTCACACCCACCGACGAACCCTGGTTGGCCGGCTTCACGAACAGCGGCAGGCCGAGCTGGGCGATCACCGCATCGGCATCGACCTCCGCGGCCTCATGGCGGCGGATGCACAGCCACGGCGCCACCTGCAGCCCCGCGTCGCGCAGCAGGCGCTTGGTCACGTCCTTGTCCATCGCCACCGCCGAGCCCAGTACCGGCGAACCGACGAAGGGCAGGTTGATCATGCGCAGCAGCCCCTGCAGCGCACCGTCTTCGCCGAGTGGCCCATGCACGATCGGCAACACCACATCGATCTGGCCCAGCGCACTGGCCGCATCGGACGGCTGCAGCTGTGCCTGCTCGGCGCCCGGGCGCACCGCCAGCGACTGGCCCGAGCGATGCAGCGCGATGCGCGACGGATCATCGGCATTGATCAGGAAGGTATCCGGCTGGCTCAGATGCCACTGGCCCTGCTTGTCGATGCCGACCAGCACCGGCTCGAAGCGCTCGCGATCAAGCGCATCGAGGATGTTCTTCGCCGACTGCAGCGAAACTTCGTGCTCGGAAGACTTGCCCCCGAAAATGATGCCAACCCGGGTCCGTGCCATGGGGAGTGCGATGTCCTGTGCGTTGCGTGGCCCCATAGCATGAACCTTCATCGGCCCTCCGCGTGAGGCACAGATGAACCACAAATCCATCCACGCATGGCGTGGATCTACCGTCCTCATGGCCCATCAACAGGGGTCGGAGCCCGTTGCGCTACAACGGGATCCGACCCCACGGACGACAGGAAACTGTCGAAGGCGGGGTGGGTCCGGTTGTGGGGGCGTGAGCCGCATGGATGCGGCGACCGAGCTTACATGGACGTACTTGCAGCGTCCCCCGCAACCGGACCCACCCCGCCATCCCACGGATAGCCAGCTTTTGATGTTGATCTTGCCGGCCAGCGGCCGGCACTACCACGGGTGCCGGGCGGCAGCCCGGCAGCCCGGCCCAAGCCCCCCACCCACGCAGGTAGAATGCGCACATGGCTCTCTCCCTGCTCAAGTCCCTCAAGCCGGTCGCTGGCCGCGCCCTGCAGATCGCCCTGAACCGCGCGCTGGCGCTGGATCCGGATACCCGCCATGCATTGGCCAGCCTCGACGGCCGGCATATCGACCTGACCCTGGAAGCGCCGTCGCTGGCCATGCGCATCAGCGTCGACGGCGACCAGCTGCGGGTCGGCCCGGTGGATGCGCAGGAAGCCGACCTGGCCGTGCGCAGCAGCCTGGCCGGCGTGCTGGCGCAGCTGCCACTGCTGGCCAACGCACGACGCGGCGACAACAACGGCAAGGGCCGTGTGCGCGTGGCCGGCGATGCCGAGCTGGCGCGCCGCCTGCAGCAGCTGGCCAAGGGCTTCGATCCGGACTGGCAGCAGCCTTTCGTCAGCGTATTCGGCGAAGTACTGGGCGTGCAGGTCGCCAACACCCTGCGCAGCGCCCTGCAGCACGCGCGCCAGGGGGCGATCGATCTGGCCCACAGCGCCGCTGAGTTCATCACCGAGGAGTCGCGCGATGTGGTGCCGCGCGCCGAGCTGGATGCCTTCCACGACGACGTGGATGTGCTGCGCGATGACGTGGAGCGCCTTGGTGCACGCGTGCAGCGCCTGCGGGGTGCCGCATGAAGGCCGTGCTGCGGGCCAGCCGCATTGGCCGGGTGATCCTGCGTTACCGCCTCGACGACCTGCTGCAGGGCACGCCGGCCGAGCGCTGGCTGCGCCTGGCCAAGCCGTTCGTGCCGCGCGCCTCGGCCAGCATCGCCTCGCAGTCGCGCGGTGCGCGCCTGCGCCTGGCGCTGCAGGACCTCGGCCCGATCTTCGTCAAGTTCGGCCAGATCCTGTCCACCCGCCGCGACCTGGTGCCGCCGGACGTGGCCAACGAACTGACCCTGCTGCAGGACCGGGTCAAGCCGTTCGATGGTGAGACCGCGCGCCGCATCGTCGAGGACGCGCTCGGCCTGCCGGTCAGCGAGGCCTTCGCCAGCTTCGACACCGAACCGCTGGCTTCGGCCTCGATCGCGCAGGTGCACGCAGCCACGCTGGCCGATGGTCGCCAGGTGGTGGTCAAGGTACTTCGACCGGGCATCGAGAAGCAGATCGACGCGGATATTGCCCTGCTCAATTCGCTGGCCGCCCTGGTCGAGCGCACCCATCCGCGCGCCGACAAGATCCGGCCGCGCGAAGTGGTGGCCGAGGTCGAGAACACCCTGGCCGCCGAGCTGGACCTGCAGCGCGAAGGCGCCAATGCCAGCGTGCTGCGCCGCTTCTGGGAAAACAGCGACGACCTGTACGTGCCGGAAGTGATCTGGAGCCATACCGCCGAGCGCGCGCTGACCCTGGAGCGCGTTTGGGGCATTCCGTCCGATGACATCGCTGCACTGGACAAGGCCGGCATCGACCGCAAGGCGCTGGCCGCCAAGGGCGTGCGGGTGTTCTATACCCAGGTGTTCCGCGACAACTTCTTCCACGCCGATGCGCACGCCGGCAACATCTGGGTCGACACCGATCCGGCGCGCCGTGCCAATCCGCGCTTCATCGCGCTGGACTTCGGCATCATGGGCCAGCTCTCGCAGGAAGATCAGTACTACCTGGCCGAGAACTTCATGGCCATCTTCAACCGCGATTACCGCCGCATCGCCGAACTGCACGTGCAGGCACGCTGGATGCCCGACCACGTACGCATCGACGATCTGGAAGCGGCCGTGCGTTCAGTGTGCGAGCCGTACTTCACCCGTCCGCTGTCGCAGATCTCGCTGGCCGAAGTGCTGATGAAGCTGTTCCGGGTGGCGCAGCGCTACCAGCTGACGCTGCAGCCGCAGCTGATCCTGCTGCAGAAGACCCTGCTGAACATCGAGGGCGTCGGCCGCCAGCTCGACCCGCAGATCGACATCTGGGCGGTGGCCAAGCCGGTGCTGGCGAAGATCCTGCGCGAGCGCTACAGCCCGCGCCGGGTGGTGCGCGAGCTGGGCAAGCGCCTGCCGGAAATCATGACCCATGCGCCGGACATGCCGCGGCTGGTGCACGCCTGGCTGACCCAGCAGGTGGAAGGCCGCCACGAACTGGCGATGCGTTCGCGCGATCTGGTCGCGCTCGACGCCAGCCTGCAGCGCCTGCAGAAGCGCGCCGTGGGCGCGATCACCGGTGTGGGCCTGCTCGCCATCGCTGCACTGATGTATATGCTGCAGCCGCCGGGCTGGTACTGGGGCGACGTGCCGGCGTGGAGCTGGCTGTCCGGTGCGGTCGGCGTGGTGGCGCTGGCGCGCGCGTGGTGGCGCTGACCCCGGCAGATTGAAGATCGGCGGCAGGGTACGCCGCCGATCAATTACAGGCTCACCAGTGGTAGCCCAGGCCCAGGTGCGATTGCACACTCTGGAAGCTGTCCAGGCGCGTCCTGTGCCAGGTCTTGCCGATACCCACGTCCAGCACCAGATGCTCACCCAATGGCTGGCTGCGGCGCAGGAAGGCACGCCGTGCATCGTGCTCGCGCAGCAGCAGCGGATCGGACTCGGCGGTATAGCCGGACGTGCCGCTGCCCAGCCACAGCTGGGTCGAACCACGGCCTTGCCCATCCTTCAGCCGCAGCGACAGTGTGGTGCCATGCCCATCCGGTCCATTGGACTGGCGGTGCCGCTCGTGGCGCAGTGAGGCAGTCACGCGCGGAAAGTAATGCGAGGCACCCACCGACCAGCCGCTCACATGGGCGCCGGCATGGTACTGGGCGTATTTGCCGCCCACGCTCAGTACGGTCTGCGGTGTCACTTTCCACTGGATGTCCTGGTTGACCTGGCGGTTGACGAACACCGGATCATCGTTGGATGCCGTGACAGCGGTGCGGGTGGACAGGCGCGGGCTCCAGCGATGGTGCAGCGAGCCCTGCATGCGGTTGCCGCTGAATCGCCTGCTGCCGTAGTCACGCTCGCCATGGGCCAACCCCAGGTGCCAGCGGCTGCCGCCACTGCGTCCGGCCACGTCCACGGTCTGTACGTCGCGCTTGCCGAAGCCATCGCTGTAGTCGGCATGGTCCAGCTGCACCGTGACACGGTCGACGCCGGCGTGGGCGCTGCAGACAGCCAGCAGCAGGGCGCATGGCAGTGCGCCACGGATGATCAATCGCATGGGGTTACTCCAGGGGTTGGGAATGCAATGACTGCAGCAGCCGGTAGCGGCCGGGCGGCAGGTTTCGTTCCACGGTGATGCGCGGCCCGAACTGGCTTCCCGGCGCGACGATGCGGCCGGGCAGGATGATCACGCCGACGCCCAGCGCGGCACCTTCGCCGATCCAGGCGCCGAGCTTGTCGCGCTGGCTGTCGATGACGGTGTCGCCGATGTGGACGGTGACCGTTGCCCCATCCAGGCGATGGTTGCTGGTACGCACCAGGGCGCCGAGGTAGACCCGGTCATCGATGCGGCTGTCGGCGATGAAGCACTGCGGGCCGATGCTGACCTGGTTGCCCAACCGTGCGTTCTTCAGTTCGCTGGCAAAGCCGATACGCGTGCCGTCACCGATGCACAGCGGGCCGCGCAGCAGTGCGTTGTTGCCGATCAGGCAGTCGCGGCCGATCGACACCGGACCCTGGACATGGGCGCCGTCGCAGATGCGACTGCCGGCACCGATCCGTACGGCGCCCTGCAGGGTGGCCCGTGGCGAGACCCCCGCGTCGGGATCAGTGTGGGGCGCAAGTGTCGACAGTGCCTCGGCCATCGCGGCGAGGTCATTCCACCACATGCGGGTACCTCGTCGGCTTGTCGCGCACGGGTTCGCGGCCGGTGAACAGCCCCGCCAGGCCATGAAACAGCCAGATCGCATAGGCGAGCAGTACATACAGCATCGAGAAGGCCGCCGCCGGCACCAGCCACGCGCGTCGGTGGTGGATGGCACTGATCACTGCCAGCAGCATGACGATGCCGGTCCAGAACAGCGGCATCACCGACAGGGCAAGGCCACCCGGTCCGTGCAGCCGGGCCGCGCCGAACCATACCTGCAGCGACAGCATGATGCCGGCCAGGGCGAGCAGCATCATCGGCAGGATGCTGAAAATGCCGAAGCGTGTCAGCAGCAGGCGGCGATGCAGGCGCATGCACACCGCATAGCCGACGATCCAGCGTCGCCAGCGCCGCCATTCCTCCACCAGCGTGTTGCATTCCTGCGGGTAGACCACGCAGCGGATGCTCTGGCGAACCCGATAGCCCTGCGCAACCAGCGACCAGGACATGTCGAGGTCTTCCACGCGGGTGCGATCGGAAAATCCGACCTTGCGCAGCACCGAAGTACGGAACAGGCCACACGAGCCGGAAACGATGAACGGTGCGCCGCCCAGCCATTGCTGGAAGCTGCGCTTGATCACGATCATCGGCAGTTTCAGGCTGGCGCGCACATGGGGGAGGAAGCCGGCGCCCTGCAGGCTGGACGAGGGGACCCCGCCAACCGCATCGGCGCCGCGCTCGATCTCGGCCAGCAGATAACCCAGGCCATGGCTGCGCGGATCGATATGGGTATCTGCATCGGTCAGGAACACCTGCTCGGCGGTTGCGTGCTGCAGCCCGTGCATCAGCGCCCCCCCTTGCCGGTGTTGGCCTGGTGCACGGCCACCAGGCGCCCGGGCCAGCGCGCCTGCAGCGCATCAAGCACCTGAGCCGTGTTGTCGGTGGAACCATCGTTGACACAGATCACCCGCGCCACGTACGGGTTTTCCAGCAGGCTGGCCAGCGAGCGCTCCAGGCATGGGGCTTCGTTGTAGGCCGGCACGATCGCGTCGATGCTGTACAGGCGGGTGCTGGGCCGGCGCGAGGCCTGCACGCAGATTCGTACCAGGATGAAAGCGCACATGGCCAGGAACAACAGCGTCTTCATCAAAGCACCAGACGGTAGGGCAGGAAGCCCTCGCTGGGACCGATGCCGATCTGCTGGCCACGGAACTGCGCATGGCAGCGGAGGTGGCTTTCCTGCATGTAGTGGCGATCGCCCTGGCTGGCATGCTCGCGCAGCGCGTGGATCTTCAGCTCCAGCTGCGCGCTGATGTCCTCGAACACCTGCGGCGCGAACTGCGGCAGGGTGCTGGGACTCTCATAGCAGAGGATCTGCGGAATGTGGCGGCAGGCGATGATCGACGCTTCGTGAACGGTGCGATGGTCCTGGTGATGATCCTCACCACACATCGTGTAGATGCGGCCTGGTTCGATCAGCGTGCAGACCTGTTCGATCGACGCAATGATGTCGTTGCGGCAGGCGGGGAATCGCGTGTCCGGGAAATCCTGCTGGATCACCTCGGCCACCCCGAGCCGGCGCAGGGCGCGATGCGATTCATCGCTGCGATCGATGCCGGCGTGGCAGCCCCGGCCGCCGCGGCTGAGTACCAGTGCATGGATGCGTGAGCCGGCGCGGGCGAGCTTTGCCAGGCTGCCACCGCAACCGAGTTCGATGTCATCTGGATGGGCACCGATTGCCAGAATGTTCAATGTCATGGCCGTGTCCTAGCGGAAGCCGGGTGCGCGGCGGCCAGGCATGCTGTCCCCGCGCGAAGGAGGCGGGAACTATCTCAGCGTGAAAATGCAGCGGCTCTAGGATTCATACGAAATTCCGGGATTCGGGTAAGAATGGACGCTGCGTCATGGCGAGCTCAGCGGAAAATGGCCCTGGAACTGTCGGAACTGAAGAACGAACTGGCCCACTTCGGTGCCGAAAACGACGCCCGTGAAGTCGAACGCGGCCGCCGCATGCTCAACATCACGCCAGATACGGGCGAATTCCTCGCGGTGCTGGTGCGCTTCGGCACTGCGCGCCGCGTACTGGAGATCGGCACCTCCAACGGCTATTCGACGCTGTGGCTGGCCGAGGCTGCCGCCGCCATCGACGGCCACGTGACCACGCTGGAATACGCCGAGGACAAGGCGGCGATGGCGCGTGACACCTTCGCGCGCAGTGGCCTGGCCGATCGCATCACGCTGGTCCACGACGATGCCGGGCCGTGGCTGGCAGAGGCCGCCGATGCCAGCATTGACCTGCTGTTCCTCGATTCGGACCGCGGGCAATACGCCGGCTGGTGGCCGCAGCTGCGCCGCGTGCTGCGCCCGGGCGGCCTGCTGGTGGTGGACAACGCCACCTCGCATGCGGGAGAGATGGAACCGCTGCGGACGCTGCTGGAGTCTGACGCGAACTTCAGCACCAGCCTGGTGCCGGTGGGCAACGGCGAGCTGCTGGCCGTACGCAACGCCTGACCGCCGTGCTGCCCGCGCCTGATCCGGTAGTGCCGGTCGCGCCTGATCTGGTAGTGCCGGCCGCTGGCCGGCAACCCCAACAGCCAGACGATCCGCAGGCAGCCGGCCAGCGGCCAGCTCTACCGCATTCAGTGCCCAGCCTCGATAATCCCGCCGTGAGCACCGAACCCGATACCCTCGCCGCGGTCGAGACTGAAACCGTGCCCCTGCAGCTGCTGCACCTGGATGAGCGCCTGGCCGTGGTCAACAAGCCTGCCGGGCTGATGGTCCACGACAGCAAGCTGGCCCGTGGCGAAGACGACTTCCTGGCCGACCGCCTGCGCGAGCAGCTGGGCCGCCCGATCTTCCTCGTGCATCGCCTGGACCGGGCCACCAGCGGCTGCCTGCTGCTGGCCTTTGACCGCGAGACCGCCAGTGCGCTGGGCAAGGCGCTGATGGGTGGCGAGGTGCTGAAGGACTACCTGACCGTCTGCCGGGGCTGGCCGGCCGAACTCGCCTGGCAGGTCGATCATGATCTGGACGGCGGCCCGGGCAAACCGGTGAAAAAGCCGGCGGTCACCGACTTCCAGCGCCTGGCCACCGGCGAGTTGTCGGTGCCGGTCGGCGAGTTCACCCGCTCGCGTTATGCGTTGCTGCGCTGCCAGCCACAGACCGGGCGCTTCCGGCAGATCCGCCGGCACCTCAAGCACCTGTCGCATCACATGATCGGCGACACCAGCCATGGTGATGGCCGCCACAACCGCATCTTCCGCATGCAGGGCGTGCACCGCATGCTGCTGCACGCCGAGCGCCTGCGGTTCCCGCATCCGGACGGTGGCACGGTGGATGTGCGTGCGCCGCTGGATCGTGAGTTCCAGAAGGCGCTGGACCTGTTCGGCTGGCAGGTGGACCTATAGACGGTAGTGCCGGCCGCTGGCCGGCATCTGCCTGATCCCAACCGTACGAGGTTGCCGGCCAGCGGCCGGCACGACCTCACTTCTTTTCCGGCTCGTTGACGATCGCTTCCAGGTCCTTCTGCAGGTCCGCGAACAGCGGCTGCATGCGCGCCTGGATCGCCACCATCACGTTCTGCATCAGGGCCGGGGTCTTGTCCAGCAGGCTCTGGCCGGCCGCGCTCTCGTAGAACTCGGCCATCGCCAGCACGTCTTCCTTGCTGAAAGTCTTCTTGTACAGGTCCACGTACATCGGCCGCAGCTGCTGCCAGGACAGTGCCTGGCGCAGGGTCTGGCTGGTCCGTGCCTGGATCCGCTTCAGCTGCTCCTGCTGCTGGGCATTGAGCTGGCGCTGTGCGGCCACCTGCTGGAACTGCTGCTGCTGCATCGCCTCGATCTGCGGCAGCATGGTGTCGATCATGCTCTGCGCACGTGACGCGGACAGCAGGCGGTTGATGTCGCCATCGGTCGGCGGCGCGGCCAGGGCGGGGACACTGGCCACGGCCAGCGCCAGCAGCAGGGCGGCGCGGCGCAGCAGGGAGGGCAGGGCGGGTGCGGAGCGGGTCATGCGAAGCTTCCTGCGGTACATGGGACGGCCAGCATACCCGCAGCCAAGGCGAAGGCGGCGTGTTCGGTACCTGATCGGCGGCATACGGCGCGCGATGCGCACTCCGACACGTGGCTGCCGCTACAATGCGCGGATGGGCAGTGGACCGGTCACCATCAACGCGCAGCTTGAAATCCCCGACGGCGAGATCGTCGAGCGGTTCGTGCGTGCCAGCGGTGCCGGTGGCCAGAACGTCAACAAGGTCTCCACTGCGGTGGAACTGCGTTTCGACGTGGCCAACTCGCCATCGTTGCCCGAACCGTTGCGCACGCGCCTGCTGGCGCGGCGTGACCGGCGCATGACCGGCGAAGGCGTGCTGGTCATCGACGCGCAACGTTTCCGCACCCAGGATCGCAATCGCGAGGATGCGCGCGAGCGGCTGGCGGCCTTCATCCAGGCCGGGCTGAGCGTGCCCAAACCGCGCAAGGCCACCAAGCCGACCCTCGGGTCGAAACTGCGTCGTCTGGACGCCAAACGCGGGCGCGCGCAGATCAAGCGCGGGCGCTCATCACGTGACTGGGAGTGATTGCTTGAACAACCCGACTCCGCTGCTGCCGGCCGTGCCGCCGCAGATGCCACAGGTCAAACCCAACGCCTTCCTGCGCTGGCTGGCGCGCTGCACCCTGCGCATGGGCGGCTGGAAGGTGACCGGCACCCTGCCTGACATCCCGCGCCTGGTGTTCATCATCGCGCCGCATTCGTCCAACTGGGACGGCCTGTGGGGCATGGCGGCCAAGATCGCGCTGGGCATGAAGGTGAAGGTGCTGGGCAAGGCCTCGCTGTTCTGGTGGCCGCTGGGGCCGCTGCTGCACAAGCTGGGCGTGATCCCGCTGGACCGCAGCTCGCCGCAGGGCACGGTGGGCCAGGCGGTGGACCTGCTGCGCAACAACGAGAAGATGTGGTTCGCCATCACCCCCGAGGGCACCCGAAAGGCGGTGAAGGAGTGGAAGGCCGGCTTCCTGAAGATCGCCCGGATGGCCGACGTGCCGATCCTGGCCGCCTATTTCCATTACCCGGAAAAGACCATCGGCATCGGCCCGCTGTTCCAGCCGACCGGAGACGATGCTGCCGACATGGCCGCCATCCGCGAGTTCTACCGGCCGTGGATCGGCAAGACCCGCGGCACGGTCTGAGCCGGCCGCAGGCCGTCGCATAGACGCCACGTCCGGCACATGCCGGGCGAGCGCGACAGGAGTAGGGTGGAGGGCTGGTATTCCATACCGTCTGCCCAAGGAGCGTTTTACATGTCGCGTACCGTAGTCCTGGCCGCCGCCATCAGCCTGGCGCTGGCGGCCTGTTCCGGCAAGGAGTCCACCCCCGTGTCCGATGCCCAGAAAGCCCCGGCCCAGCAGCCGGCCGAAGCCTCCACCAATCCGCTGCTGAGCGCCAGCACGCTGCCGTTCCAGGCGCCGCAGTTCGACAAGATCAAGGACAGCGACTACCTGCCGGCCTTCGAAGAAGGCATGCGCCAGCACCTGGCCGACGTTCGCAAGATCGCCGACAGCAGCGAGCCGGCCACCTTCGACAACACCATCGTGGCGATGGAGCGCAGCGGCGAGACCCTGACCCGCGTGTCGCGCATCTTCTTCGGCCTGGTCCAGGCCGATACCAACGATGCGCGCCAGAAGATCCAGGAAGAAGTGGCGCCGAAGCTGGCTGCGCACCAGGACGAGATCAACCTCGACCCGAAGCTGTTCGCGCGCGTGAAGTCGATCTATGACCAGCGCGACACCCTTGAACTGGATCCGGTGCAGAAGCGCCTGGTCGAGCACTACTACGATGGCCTGGTGCGCGCCGGTGCACAGCTGTCCGACGCCGACAAGGCATCGCTGCGCAAGCTCAACGTGGAAGAAACCACCCTTTCCACCCAGTTCCACACCCGCCTGGTGGCCGCTACCGCCGCTGCGGCCGTTGTCGTTGACGACAAGGCCAAGCTGGCCGGCCTGGACGAGGATGCGATCAACAACGCCGCCAACGCAGCGAAGGAGCGCAAGCTGGATGGCAAGTTCCTGCTGCCGCTGCAGAACACCACCCAGCAGCCGGTGCTCGGCTCGCTGAGTGACCGCGACCAGCGTGCCGCCGTGCTGAAGGCTTCGGAAACCCGCGCCGAGCGTGGCGATGCCAACGACACCCGGCAGACCGTGCAGCGCCTGGCCCAGCTGCGTGCGCAGAAGGCCAAGCTGCTTGGCTTCGACACCTTCGCCGACTACCAGCTGGGCGACCAGATGGCCAAGACCCCGGCTGCCGCGCTGAAGCTGCTGACCGACACCGTGCCGGCCGCTACCGCCAAGGCGCGCGCCGAAGCCGGCGAGATCCAGAAGGTGATCGACGCGCAGAAGGGCGGCTTCCAGGTCGCCGCCTCGGACTGGGATTTCTACGCCGAGCAGGTGCGCAAGGCCAAGTACGATCTGGACGAGTCGCAGATCAAGCCGTACTTCGAACTGGACAACGTGCTGCAGAACGGCGTCTTCTACGCCGCCACCCAGCTGTACGGCATCACCTTCAAGCCGCGTACCGACATTCCGACCTACAACCCGGACATGAAGGTGTACGAAGTGTTCGACAAGGACGGCACCTCGCTGGCCCTGTTCTACACCGACTACTTCAAGCGTGACAGCAAGTCTGGCGGCGCCTGGATGGACGTGTTCGTCGAGCAGGACGGCCTGACCGGCGCCAAGCCGGTGGTCTACAACGTCTGCAACTTCACCAAGCCGGCCGCCGGCCAGCCTGCGCTGATCAGCTTCGACGACGTCACCACCATGTTCCATGAGTTCGGCCATGCACTGCATGGCATGTTCTCGAACGTGAAGTATCCGTCGATTGCCGGCACCGCCACCTCGCGCGACTTCGTCGAGTTCCCGTCGCAGTTCAACGAGCACTGGGCGCTGGACCCGAAGGTGTTCGCCAACTACGCCAAGCACTACAAGACCGGCGAGGCGATGCCGCAGGAGCTGGTCGACAAGATCCTCAAGGCACGCAGCTTCAACCAGGGCTATGCGACCACCGAGTACCTGTCGGCCGCACTGCTGGACCTGGCCTGGCACACGCAGAAGGCCGACGCGCCGCTGCAGGACGTCGGCGCCTTTGAAGCCAGCGCGCTGAAGAAGTTCAAGGTCGACCTGCCGCAGGTGCCGCCGCGTTACCGCACCACCTACTTCGACCACATCTGGGGTGGCGGTTACTCGGCCGGCTACTACGCCTACTTCTGGGCCGAAGTGCTGGATCATGACGCCTACCAGTGGTTCACCGAACACGGTGGCCTGACCGCCGCCAATGGCCAGGAATTCCGCGACAAGATCCTCTCGCGCGGCAACAGCGTGGAGCTGTCGACCCTGTACCGCGATTTCCGCGGCAAGGACCCGTCGGTGGAACCGCTGCTGAAGTTCCGCGGACTGAAATAAGCGCGACCTGAAGTACGAAAGAAATAACGGCGGAGGAAACCCCGCCGTTTTTCGTTGAATCGATACCATCGACAGATTCCGCAGTTTGCCGCTCATCCACGCATGGCGTGGATCCATGCATCGACCAAGGTCGACACCCACCAGAAGCAGGCCATGCTGTTCCGACAGTTCGCGGAGATCTGTCGAAGGCGGGGTGGGTCCGGTTGCGGGGGTGTCCGCGGCATGGATGCCGCGGCCAAGCTTACAGGCACGTACTTGCAGCGTCCCCCGCAACCGGACCCACCCCGCCATCCCCCAGGAAAACGGCTTTGGCTGTTGCTGTCGAGGTTGCCGGCCAGCGGCCGGCACTACCGGGTGCCGGGCACAGCCCGGCCATCACGTCCCCACGTGCACGCGATTGGCCTGTTCGGCCAATCCCAGGTGATCCAGCGCGATGTCCAGCGCCAGCACATAGCTCTGCGCACCGTACCCGGCGGCGATGCCCAGGCGCTGGCCGACACCGGCCGGCAGGCACGGCTCGGCCACCGCGCCGTCGTCATGTACTTCCACGTAGGCGTTGTGCAGGTAGGGCAGCAGGCGCTGAAGACGCAGGCTGTTGGCACAGGCACCCGGATCGAGCAGCGTCACCTCGCCGCGGCTGTGGTCGGCCACGCGCAGGGCGTCCAGCAGTTCCTGTTCCGAGCCGCAGGCGCGTATCGCCACGCTGGTGCCGGCGTCGATCGCCCGGTGCACCAACGACTTCAGTACCGGTGCCGGCAGCGGCATGGCGGTACGGATCAGCGCACCGGCGGCTTCCGGGCCACGGATGATGAAGATCGACATGGCTCAGCCCTCCTGCGCCAGGCGGCGGCCGACGATGGCCAGCGACAACGGATAACCGGCCTGCTGGCTGCGCTGGTCAATGACCACCGCCGCCGGGCCATGCTGCAGTCGCAGGCGCGCCTCCAGGCCGGGCTCGCTGGGTGCCTGCAACTCGATGTACTGCGCCGGCAGCCGTTCCAGCGCCGCCTGCAGCGCACCGCCCTCGGCCTGCCATTGCGCCTCGTCGGCCACGCCGACATCCAGCAGCACCCAGTCGGCCGAACGCGCCTGTGGCTGGCACAGGCACTGGCGCACTTCGGACAGGCTGGCGCAGTCGCTGCACAGCACGCGATGGCCGCTCAGCTGCGCCGGCAATTGCGGGCGCGGCGCGGACGAAGATGCGTGGCGGATCACCAGGAGGGTCATACAACACCTTGCGGAATGCGCCCTGCGGCGCGGTGGGCACACGATGCGCGCGCTGGCCGTAAAGGTGCGATGCCCGCGGCCGGTCCCGCGCGTAAAACCTGCGTAACCCGGCACTACCGGGAACCTCTCCCCCCGTGTGTGGTCTGATGCAGCTACCACCCACCCGGAGCCTGCCATGGACGCCGTTGCCCGCCCTCCCTTTTCCGATCGCGCGCTGGCCTGGCTGAAGAAGGAGGCGCTGCCGTTGCTGGTGATGCTCGGCCTGCTCGCCGCCGCCCGCGATACCCTCGCCAACCACTACGTGGTGCCCAGCGGTTCGATGCAGCCGACCCTGCAGCCCGGCGACCGGGTGGTGGTGGACATGCGCGCCTACGGCCTGCGCCTGCCATTCACCAGCAAGGAACTGATGTCCACCGGCACGCCGCAGCGCGGCGAAGTGGCGGTATTCGATTCGCCAGCCGACGGCACCCGCCTGATCAAGCGCGTTGCCGCAGTGGCCGGTGACCATGTACAGCTGCACGAAGGGCACCTGACCATCAACGGCCAGCCGCTGCAGACTGCGGACCTGCAGGATGTGGAAGCCTTCGGTGAACGCCGTGCCAGCCTCGATCTGGACATGGGGGGCGGCCCGGACATCGCCGACCTGGTGGTGCCGGACGGCAAGGTGCTGGTGCTGGGTGACCACCGTGGCAACAGCTTCGATGGCCGCTTCTTCGGCTTCGTAGATGCCGACAAGGTCTACGGCCGTGCGGTGGCGGTGTACTACCGCCGCAGCGACGGTTTCGAGTGGCAGCGCCTGTAAGCTGAATTGATACTTCTTGAGTATCAATCCTGACTTATCAGGTTATGGATCGACTGGATGGACGGGCCTAGTCTGAGGCCCGTTCCCTCCCACGCCCGGCCGTCCCCACCGGCCCTTCGATTCCATGACTGGCGAAACTGCGGCGGCCGTTGAAGGCCGTCCCTCCACTCTCGATACCGGCACCGACACCCGCATCCAGCAGGGCACCCCGGCCTTCCGCCGCACCGCGCTGGCGCTGTTCCTGGCCGGCTTCTCCACCTTCGGCCTGCTGTACACCGTGCAGCCGCTGCTGCCCGAGTTCAGCCGTCACTTCGGCGTGTCCGCCGCCGGCAGCGCGATGTCGCTGTCGTTGACCACTGGCACGCTGGCGGTGGCGATGCTGCTGGCCGGCCTGCTGTCCGACGCGGTCGGCCGTCGCCCGTTGATGATCGTTGCGCTGTTGGCGTCGGCCATGCTGTCGCTGTGCACCGCGCTGGTGGACGACTGGACCACGCTGCTGGTGCTGCGGACCCTGCTTGGCCTGGCGCTGAGCGGCGTGCCGGCGGTAGCGATGACCTACCTGGTCGAGGAAATGGACAGCCGCGCGCTGGGCCTGGCGATGGGCCTGTACATCGGCGGCAACGCCATCGGTGGCATGAGCGGGCGCCTGCTGGCCGGCATCATCGCCGACCATTGGGGCTGGCGCTGGGGCATCGGCGTGGTCTCGATCATCGCCGTGGCCAGCACCGTGCTGCTGTGGCTGCAGCTGCCACCGTCGCGGCACTTCCATGCCCGTCGCGGCGGCCTGCGCCAATTGCCGTCGCGCTGGCGCACGCTGTTCGCCGACCCGGGCCTGCCGTGGCTGTTCGCCACCTCGTTCGTACTGATGGGCGTGTTCGTCACCCTCTACAACTACCTGGGCTATCACCTGCTGGCGCCGCCCTACCATCTCAGCCAGACCGTGGTCGGGCTGATCTTCAGCGTCTATCTGGTGGGTACCTTCAGTTCGGCGTGGATGGGCCAGCAGGCCACGCGCTACGGACGCGGCCGCATCCTGTCGATCTCGTTCGCGCTGATCGGCGCCGGCATCGCGCTGCTGGCGATGCCGTGGCTGAGCACGATGGCGCTGGGTATCGCACTGGTGACCTTCGGCTTCTTCGGTGGTCATTCCGTGGCCAGCAGCTGGGTTGGAAGCCGCGCCGGTGCGATGCGTGCGGAAGCCTCGGCGCTGTACCTGTTCGCCTACTACCTGGGGTCCAGCGTGCTGGGCGGTGTGGGTGGCCTGGCCTATGCAGCCTGGGACTGGCTTGGCGTGTGTGCGTTCGCCGCCGTGCTGACCCTGATCGGCGGTGGCATCGTCTGGACGCTGCAGCAGCGCGCGCCACAGCCGGTCACGGCGTGACCCAACGCACGGCAGTGCCGGCCGCTGGCCGGCAACCACGGCGTGGCGGGTTTGCCGAGGTAGAGTCGACTGTTAGTCGACTGCTCTTCCATCAGATCGCGAAAACCCCGCGCTGCGCGCGATAGTCGACTAACTGTGTAAACCCACCACGTTGTTCAGCAGGACTCTGGAAATAGGTGGCTGGCCACCGATCCCCATGTGAGGGCGGTGCCAGTTGTAGTGGTGCAGCCATTGGGTCAGCACGGAATTGCGCTGGTCCGAGGAGGCGTATTCGC